>CAZPCE010000307.1:0-3541 GCA_964584915.1 uncultured Arenimonas sp.
CGCTCATCGGCAGCATAATACGAATGGTCGTGCCCTGCCCATCGGGGCCGGCCAGCGCTTCGATCCTACCCTTATGCGCGGCGACGATGCCCTGGCAGATGGCGAGACCCAAACCGGTGCCCGAACCGCCATGCGTGCCGCGATCACCGCGTTCGACGCTATAGAACATGTCGAATACGCGATGACGATCTTCTTCCGGAATACCGGGGCCGTGATCGCTCACGTCGATGCAAAGCCGGGCTTCGTCGAACTGCGCCTGCAACACGATCGGATACATCGGTGAATTGAATTTCGCGGCGTTTTCCAGCACGTTGAACAGCGCTTGCTCGATCAAGGCCGGGTTTACGTGCAAGAGCGGAAGTTTTGGCGGAAGAATCAGTTCGACATCAGTGGCCGGATACAGTTTTTTCAGTCTCGGCAATACGGCGCCGCAGAGTTCGTCGAGACCAACCCATTCGCGTTCGACCGCGAGCGAGCCATGACCGATACGCGTCATGTCCAAAAGATTCTGGATGTAGCGATCAAGCCGCTGGCCTTCGATCAGGATGTTTTCCGCCAGCACGTATTGATCTTCGGCCGACAGTTTTTCGCGATACACGCTCAGGCTTTCGGCGCTGCCGATGATGGTGGATAGCGGCGAGCGCAAATCATGCGATACCGATGACAACAAGGCGGTGCGAAGACGTTCGGTTTCGCCTTGCACGCGTGCGAGTTCGAGCTGATCGACCAATCGCGTTCTTGCCAACGCCTGCGCCAAGTCCTGCACCATCGCCTGTGCCAGGCTGATGCGTTCCGGGCTGATCGATTCGTCCTTGTCGATGAAGCGCAGGCAGACCACACCCAGCGCCTGTTCGCCGACATTCAATGGCAGGCACCACCAGGCAACATCGCGCAAGGTGTCGGTACTGAAACCGGCCGGTTGTTGATGGGCGAGACACCAATCGGCGGCGGCGCGCGCGGAGACATCCAGAATGATGTTCTTCGGTTCCGATGCAAGCTCCTGCATGCGCGATTTGTCGTCGACCGAGAGCACTACCACTTCGGCCGCCAATGCGGTATTCATTGCCCGCAACGCCACATGCAGAACTTCCGCTTCGTTGGCCGCGGCGGACAGTTGCTGACCCAGTCGCTGCATGACTTCGGTGTGACCGTGCGCGCTGCGCAGCAAAATGACTTGCGTGCGCAAGCGGTTCGCCAGACGCCCGCAAATCAGCGCGACGATCAAGAACATGATGACGGTGGCAACGCCTTGCCCGGCCGAAATATAAAAAGTGAAACGCGGATGGATGAAGAAGAAGTTATAGGCAAGGAAACACAATATCGCGGCGTAGACGGCGACCGACATCCGGGTTCTGACCGCGACGAACAGAACGGCGGTAATGAAAATCAGCGACAAATCGTCGAACGACAAAAAACGTTCGGCCAATGCGGCAATCAGAACGGCGAAGGCGGCGGCCAGACTGGCGTAAAGGATTTCGGGAAACAGCACCGAAGCCTTCGGTGCATTGCCTTCCAGCGCTCGCCGCGCTTTTGCACGGGCATAGGGCGTGTTGATGATGGTGAGTTCGAAATGCGCGCCTTTCTGCAATAACTGCTGCGTAAGCGTGCGATTGAACATGCGGGCAAAAGGGCGCTCGCGCGTGCGGCCGATCACGACGGTGGAAACCGCATTGCGGCTGGCATAGGCCAGCAGTTCGTCGACCACCGCCAGGCCGTGCAGCACCATGCAATCGCCGCCGAGTTTTCGCGTCAGCGTAAAACACTGTTCGACCACTTGGTGACGTTCGCGACTGATATTGCCGTTGTCGACAAACACGACGGTCCACGGTGCTTGCCGCCGTTCGGCGATTTTGCGGGTGGCGCGCACGAGATATTCGCTGTTGTCGAAGCCGTCGATGGCGGCGATTACTCGGCGGCGAACCGGCACGGTATTGGTGCCGCGTGCGGTCATCTGCTCACGCATGTCGGCATCGACGCGGTCGGCGATTTGCTGCACGGCCAGATCGCGCAAAGCGGTCAGATTCGAAGTCGAGAAAAACGCCTGCAGAGCGGACGCCGCCTGTTCCGGCATGTACACCTTGCCTTGCTGCAAACGCTGGATCAGTTCGCGTGGCGGCAAATCGACCAGCACGATGTCGCGGGCACGATCGAGAAAGGCATCCGGCACGGTTTCACGTACATGCACACCGGTAATTTGCCGCACCACATCGTTCAAACTTTCGATGTGTTGAATATTGACCGTGGTATAGACATCGATACCGGCATCGAGAATTTCCTCGATATCCTGATAACGGCGTTCGTGACGGCTGCCGGGAATATTCTGGTGCGCGAGTTCGTCGATGATCGCGACTTTCGGCTTGCGGGCGAGCAGGGCATCCAGATCGAATTCGTCCAATGCCTGCGTTTTGTAGGCGACCTGCCGGCGCGGCAAACATTCCAGGCCATCGAGCAAGGCCTGGGTTTCGACACGACCATGGGTTTCGACCAGGCCGACGACCACATCGATATTCTGCCGCTGCAATTCGCGCGCGGCGCTTAACATCGCGAAAGTTTTTCCAACACCGGGCGCAGCGCCCAGGAATACTTTCAGCTGACCGCTGCGCTCGCGCTGAAGATTTCCCAGCAAGGCATCGGCTTGAGCACTGCGGTCGGCGTTCATCGGAAGACGTTCATTCGATCAGGCGTTCACTTTATCAAAGCTTTATCGCATCAAGAGCCAAGTTTAATTGGAGCACATTCACGCGTGATTGTCCCAAGATGCCGAAGGCGGGAGTTTGCGTGTTGGCATCGATCAACGCCTGCACTTGGGCTTCGGTCACTCCGCGTGCTTTTGCCACTCTGGACAGTTGCACGTGAGCGGCTTCGATTGAAATATGCGGATCGATACCGGAACCCGATGTCGTTACCATATCGGCCGGAATGGCGGTGGCGGCAATATTTTCGCGCGCGGAAATGGCTTTCGATGATTCGACGATGCGTTCACGCAGTGCCGGATTGGTCGACGCCAGGTTGCTGCCCGCCATCGCGCGCGGATCGTAATTGGCGGCGGAAGGACGCGACTGGAAATATTTGTCGTCGACAAAATTTTGCGCCACCAGCGCCGAGCCAACGGTTACGCCATCACGCACGATCAGGCTGCCGTTGGCTTGTTGGGGAAACAGAAGTTTTCCGGCATAGGTCGCCACCACCGGATACAGCAAGCCAAACAGCACAATGGAAACAATCGCGAAACGAATGGCCGGCAGCAATCCGCCGGCGGCTTTGTCGTCGATTGCCGGATCAATAAAAGTATTCATGTTCATGCTCCAATCACGACGACCAAAAGCAGGTCGATGAGTTTGATTCCGACGAAAGGCAGCAGCACGCCACCCAGGCCATAGACCAGCAGGTTTCTGCGCAGCAAGGCTGAAGCGCTCGACGGCGTGAACGAAATGCCGCGCAATGCCAGCGGAATCAATGCGGGAATAATCAGCGCATTGAAAATCAGCGCCGCCAAAACCGCGTTATTCGGGCTGGAAAGCTTCATCACGTCCAAAGCGGC
>CAZPCE010000308.1:0-3517 GCA_964584915.1 uncultured Arenimonas sp.
ACAGCGCCGGGAAGAACGGCATCTCGCGCGGCTTGCCGCTGGTGCCGGCCATGAACAGGACCAGCGGCGCATCGGCGCGATCGTGGGCGGGGTCGAGGGCGATGTAATGCGGGTCGTTGAAGCGGGTGATGGTGGGTTGGGTGGCGGAGGGCAGGATCGAGCGGGTCAGTGCTGGACGATCGGTTGCCGCTATGGTAGCGGGGTCAACGGGAGCGGATGAGCAGCCGGCAACGAGAGAGACTGCGAACAGAAATCGAATTAAAGCCATCCCTCTTTTCCGTGTCGCATCGAACTGAGTTTTCATCTCTTCCCGGATTGATTGGTTGCAAAACAAACGACGCCGCCCCTTTTTACCATAATTCGATTGACTGGGAACAAAAACGGTCGTAATGTCCGGTTTTATTCCCAGAGAATGCACCCTTCAGATGGCCACAATCCTAACGACTGACTCCCACAATAATGCCGTTTACGAATACCTTGAGGCAGCACGCAGACAGCATAGTCAGGTCGAACTGGCAAAGCTTCTGGATGTGGATACGCGCACGCTGCGTCGCTGGGAAGCGCGGCAAAGTATTCCACCCAGATACATTATTCCAGCGCTAAAGCAGCTGGTCTTACCGCTGCTTGCGGACCAAACAGAGGACGCCAGCTTTACGTTTATCGATTTATTTGCCGGCATCGGTGGCATCCGAACCGCATTTGAGGATTTTGGCGGACGGTGCGTCTTCACAAGCGAGTGGGATTCGTATGCACAAAAGACGTATGCGGCAAACTTTCCAGATGGTCACGCCATTGCGGGCGATATCACGCAGGTAAACGAAAACGAGATTCCCGATCATGACGTACTGCTCGGCGGATTTCCTTGCCAGCCGTTCTCGATCGCCGGCGTTTCGAAGAAGAACGCGCTGGGCCGCGCGCACGGCTTTGCCGATGAGACCCAAGGCACACTGTTCTTTGACGTTGCCCGCATTATTCAGGCAAAGCAACCACGGGCATTTCTGCTGGAAAACGTAAAAAATCTGCAATCGCACGACAAAGGCAGAACCTTCGACGTAATCAAGCGCACGTTGACCGACGAACTCGGGTATCACATTCACGTAAAGGTGATCGATGCCGCCCACTTTGTGCCACAGCACCGGGAGCGAATCATCATCGTTGGGTTCAGGGATCCTGTTGGTTTTGATTGGGCTGCCCTGCAGCTCCCCGCCAAAGGGGAACGTAAACTCGCCGAAATTCTTCATAAGACTGATGGTACTGAGCCAGTCCTGCCTTGGGACGAAGGTCGCTACTTTGATCATGGCAAGAAGAAGGTTCTGCCAAAATTCACTCTTACGGACAATCTGTGGAATTACTTGCAGGCGTACGCGGAGAAGCATCGCTTGAAAGGAAATGGCTTTGGATTTGGCCTCGTAACTGGCAAGGATATTTCGCGAACTCTCTCCGCGCGATATCACAAGGATGGCTCCGAGATTCTCATCAAGCAATTGCGAAAGAATCCGCGACGGCTGACACCACGCGAATGTGCGCGCCTGATGGGCTTGCCGGATACGTTCAAGATTCCGGTTTCGGATACGCGCGCCTACAGACAGTTCGGCAATTGTGTCGCTGTACCGGTAATTCGCGAAGCAGCAAGATTGATGCAGCCATTTCTGCTTGATGAGTTAAACCAACTTTCCTTTCCAAACCTTGCAGTTGCCGCATAAGGTGATTGACATGATCACATCCAACCGCATTCCGGCAGCACCTGATTTCTCATTCAATGGCATGGCGGCCTGGTTCGCCGCACTTGATGCCCGCGGACTGCTTTTTCATCCGGATGAACCGCCGGAAGCAATAGTGAGCCTGGAATCAGGAAAACCACTTTTCAATGCGGAAGAAGTTGCGAGTCTCGCCGGAATAATTGATAGCCTGTTCGCAATGCACAGCGATCAAGTCTACGAGGCAGCATATCCGTCGTTTATCACTCGAATGGGAACGGAACAGGGTGCCTGACGTTGTAAATGCCGCGACCCGAAGCCGGATGATGGCAGGCATTCGTGGCGTCGATACAACTCCCGAAAGGTTGATTCGCTCCCTTTTACATCGCAACGGGTTTCGCTTCACGTTACATGCCAATGACCTGCCGGGGAAGCCGGACATCGTGCTCCCAAAATACGGAGCGGTCATTTTTGTGCACGGGTGTTTTTGGCATGGTCATCAGTGCCATATGTTCAAGTGGCCAAAGTCCAATTCAGCATTTTGGCGAAAAAAAATAGAAGCTAATTCGCGGCGCGATACAGTTAATTACCAGGCTTTGCGTGACGCTAATTGGCGATTGTTGGTCATTTGGGAGTGCGTACTCAAGGGAAAGGACCGCTGCAATGAAGCTGGGGTAAGTGCAGCGCTTCAAACATGGCTTTCATCGGGTGCAGCTGCCAGCGAACTAACGCCACAATTGAGGGAGCAATCATGATCCAAGCACTGCTAGCAAGCCCGGAGTGGGACAACCCCTTCTTTAAGGTTCTCGCAAGTAACGACACCGGGGCCGCACGCGGCCATCAAGGCGGCGCGGCTATCCCAAAAGACCTGCGAAAATATTTTCCAACTTTGAGCGGATTGACCAGCGCCAGCAATCCAACGATTGACCATCGAATATCTGCGGATCTTTTTGCCGAAGAGAAATATCTAGGGACGGTAAAAACCCGATACCAGATTCAGACGTGGGGTGGAACACGCACTCCAGAAGCTCGGCTCACCGAGAATTTGGGTCCACTACGCGACTTGGCCAGTGGCGAAGATATTTTGCTGATTCAGCGAAACCGCACCTCACTAGATCACTATCGCCTAATCCTCGTGAGAAAGACCAGCGCTGAGTACCAAAGACTTCGCGCCAAAATTGGAAAATGCAAGTGGGGGCCACTTGAAGTCACATTGCCTATGACGCAGGCCGATTTTGATGCAGCAAGGCAGAGCGAAGTGAAGAAAGAGGCGGAACCATTCCAGCTATTCGAGTTGAATGCAAAAAAGGTCGAATCCCACGGAATGCGTGTTGCGAGGTCAGTTGTATTCCGCGAGACAGTTAAGAAACTATATTCGGATACTTGCAGTGTCTGCAGCACCTCCCTTGTTGTGCCGGATGGCCCTAGTGATTTCGAAGCGGCACACATCATTCCCCGTTCCCTGAGCGGCGCAGACGATGCGAGGAATGGTTTGGGACTATGCAGACGTCACCATTGGGCCTTTGACAAGGGGCTGTTTGGTGTTGACCCCACAAGACGGGTCCACGTACCACGCCAAGTTCGCGCGCTCAGTGCAAATCAAGAACTCGTATCCTTGGACCAGCAGAAAATTTTGGAATCTGTGCAGCCAAACTTGAAAGCGGACAGTAATGCACTTTCGTGGCACATGCAGAACGTAGTTGCGCGGTTTGAATGAGGTTATTTTTTGATTCGCGGACCTATCTTTTGCGGACGGCAGATTTATAAAATAAATCTAATTTAAAAATTTAAATATTGATTGCCAATCGCTTCCCCAACCT
>CAZPCE010000309.1:0-1293 GCA_964584915.1 uncultured Arenimonas sp.
AGGCGCTTCAGTCGGAATTGCAGGGCAGCCGCGAGTTCTTCGCCGCTTTCCTCGTCGGCATTGCCGGTCTTCGGGATCAGCAGCTTCGATTTGAGAAAGGCAAGCCAAGCGGCCATGACCAGATAATCTGCCGCAAGTTCCAGCCGGAGCGATGTCGCGCTGTTGATGAACAACAGATATTGCTCCGCAAGCTTCAGGATCGAAATACGGGCGAGATCAACTTTCTGGTTGCGCGCAAGATGCAATAAAAGGTCCAGCGGGCCTTCAAAGCCGTCTACATCGATCAGGAGCGACGGGTCCGACTGGGTGCGATCTTCCGCATCATCCCACAGGGCTTCCAGCGGCACGCCGCCTTTGTTCTGCTTTTTGCGGGTTGCACTCCTGCACCGGTCATCTCCCTATCCTGTCATGCGACGGCTGCCAGATGGTTGGCGAACGCGTCGCGCATTGCTAGTTCGTCGTCGTCTGTCGTTTTGGCCAAGCAACCGAGCGCGGCGTTGGCCCGCTGGAGCGCCTTGCCGCGCAACAGCGGCGTTTCCGCGACAACAGCCTTCATTTCGTCCATGACGCCATTGCAGTGAAGAACCATATCGCATCCCCCGGCAAAGATTGCACGGGTGCGTTCATGGAAATCCCCAGAAAGCGCGTTCATCGACACATCATCGCTCATCAATAACCCGTCAAAGCCGATGTAGCCGCGGATTATGTCTTCAATGACGATGGCAGAAGTGGTGGCCGGGCGGTTTGGATCGATGGCGGTGAAGACCAGATGGCCCGTCATGCCCATCGGCAGGTCATTCAATGCCTTGAACGGAGCAAAATCATGGGATTTCAGCTCTTCCAGCGGCACGTCAACCACCGGCAGATTGTGATGGCTGTCAGCAAAGCCGCGACCATGGCCGGGCATATGCTTCATAACCGGCAGGATGCCGCCTTCCATCAAGCCTTCGGCGGCGGCGCGACCCATCTCGGTGACAGTGCGCGGGTCTTCGCCATAGGCGCGGTTGCCGATGACCGAACTTGACCCGGGGACCGGTACATCGAGCACTGGCAGGCAGTCAGCGGTGAAACCGAATTTGCGCAGGTCCACCGCATGCAGGCGCGACATGAGCCGGGCGGCCTCAAGGCCTGCCTTGCGGTCGCGACGGTAAATGTCGCCGAGGACGGATGCTGGCGGATAGTTTGGCGCAAGCGGCGGGCGCAGGCGCTGGACGCGCCCTCCCTCCTGATCAATGAATACCGGCGCGTTGGCGTTGCCGATGCTGTCTCGCAAGGCAGCGTTCAGATCCTTGA
>CAZPCE010000309.1:1316-3495 GCA_964584915.1 uncultured Arenimonas sp.
TTTCTGTGCCGGAAACGCCAATGATGACAGATTTCGATTCGCGCATGATTTCACACTATAATTGGATTTGGGAATTGGACAGCAGATATGAAAAAGCGGCCAACGCGGGCCGCTTTTCGGAATTGCCTGAGCTCACTTCGTGACGAAGCAGGCGCCGCCAGAGGCTTTGTATTGGGCGCAAAGGGCAGCAGCTTCCTGCTTGGAACCCGCCGGGATCCGGACGCGGTAAACCGTTCCCTTGCCGGTGACTTCGGCCTTCTGGATGTTTACACCACGCCCGCCAATCACGTTCAGATACTTACGGTTCAGTGCCGCGTAAGTGGACTTGGCGGCCTCCGGTGACGGAGTGGAAGCGATCTGGATTGCATAGCCACCCGATGCTGCGGCTGGTGCCGCGTCGGCAGATGCCAATTGGGTTTCATCGGTGCCGGCTTTCGGTCCGCCAGTCTTGCCCACGATGGTGACCGGCTGGTCGGATGGGCGTGATTCAATAACCGGAGCGCCATCTACAGACGCAGCAGTGGTTTCTGCCGCAGGCGCCTTGATCTTCTTGGTCTTGACGACCTTGATGGCCGGCTCAGGCTTTGCGGCTTCAGGTTCGGCAGCAACAGGGGTTGCTTCAGCCGGTGCTGCAGGTTCTGCCGCGGCGAGTTTGGCAAGATTATCTTCCGCCGGCGCGGCAACCTTGGCCGTAGCTTCAGCTTCCGGCGCAGAGGCAACAGCGACAGGTTCGGCAGGGGCCGGGACTTCAGCGATCGGGGCCACTGCCTTTTCGGCCGGCTTTATGGCAGGAACAGCAACAGGCTGGTCAGCGGCGATTTCAGTTGGCACCGCCTCGGCAGGCGTAACTGCTACGGGGGTTGCCGTATCGGCCGGACGTTCAACCAGAGTTCCGTCCGGCTTGACGATGAAAGTGCGAACCTTCTTAGGTGTCACGGCTGCGGTTTCAGCGGATGGTGCCGCTGCAGCATCGGCCTGTGCCGCAGGATCAACACGGGCCTCTGATTTGGCGGAAGTGTCAACGGCTTCATCGGCAGGGGCGTCGCCCGCAACTGAGGCAATGTCGACAGGCTCTTCAGATTCGGAGACCAGTGTTCCTTGCGATGGCAACGCTGCCTGGTCACCTTCCACCTTGTTGTAAACGGCCTTGTCCTGATCGGGGACCGACTTGCCACCCGGATTTTCCGGGGCAATTTTCACCGGCTGCGGATCTGCCTTGACCAACGCAGGACCACCCGTGGAGGTCGCGGTGCCATTGCCGGAGAAGGCGTAATATGCGCCGCCACCCAGAAGCACGACGCCGGCAATGACCGCAGGTACCAGCCAGGACTTCTTGCGTGGAGCATTTTCAGCGTAGTCAGCTTCCGGAAACGCCGGTGCTTCACCGCCAAAAGGCTGAAAGTCGATATCTGCATCAACACGTTCGCTGGCTTTCGGACGCATCGTAGCTGCAGCTGCAACCCCTGCAGCGGCGCCATATGCAGCCGAGTCAACGCCAGATTCAGCGGCAAGTTGCTCATCAAGCATGGATTCGAAATCGAAGTCGGCTTCCGTGACAGATGCTGAGCCCTGCTGGACCGTTTTCGGCTCGTAGCCTGCGTATTCCGGCTCAAAATCGCTGGCAGCAAGGTTTTGTGTATCCGCATAAGGCGGCTCCGGCGTAAACTCGAAATCCGGAATATCAAAATCATCCGTCTGCGCGACGGCGTCTTGCAAAGGCTCGGACGAGTCCACGACTGGCTCCGGCGCAGTTTCGGCCATCAGGCGATTGAAATCTTCCGTCTGGATACGGGCAGTTTCCAATCGGGTGGTCGAATCCAGCGGCTTCCAATTGTCGAATGCAGGCACTGAAGCAGCAACGGTTTTTTCGACCGCAAGTTCGAACGAGGGGGCAACTGCTGGCTCTGTGTCCTCAATAGAGAAATCGAAATCCAATTCGTCCAGAGCCGCTTCGTCGGTTTCCGGCTCCACCGCTTGATAGGCTTCCGGTCGATAGACATCCGGCGAAGGCCGGTTCATATCGGCCAGAACGAAATCGTCGGGCTTTGACAATTCCAATTCCGGCTCTTTTTCCGGTTGGATTTCAGCAAAGTCAGCTTCGCCGTCGCCAATCTCGAGTTGATCATCCAGATTGACATCCGTCCACGGATCTTCAGCCGCAAAAGCTGCAGCGACAACC
>CAZPCE010000310.1:0-3491 GCA_964584915.1 uncultured Arenimonas sp.
AATCCGAAGTGCCGTTTTGCGGCCATGCCACCATCGCGCTGGGTGCCGCGCTCGCGCTTCGGCACGGCGACGGTATATTTGCGTTGACTCTCAATCATGCAAACATCACGGTGGAAGGGCAGAAGAACGGCAACATGATTACCGCCGCCCTGCAATCCCCATCAACCCACAGCAAACCGGCTCCGCCCGAGCTCATGAGGGCGACGATGGCTTTGTTCGGTTTTCGCGAAGCAGATATTGATCCGCATATTCCTCCGGCAATCGCCCATGGCGGTGCGGATCATCTGGTAATCGCACTCAATAGCCGCAAGGCGCTGGCCGACATGAAATACGATTTGAATGCCGGACGCGTGTTAATGAATCGTGCCGGACTCGTTACCATCCTGCTCGCCTACTCCGAGACTCCGCAGTTATTCCATACCCGGAACCCGTTTGCATCCGGCGGCATTTACGAAGATCCGGCAACCGGCGCGGCCACAGCTGCATTTGCTGGCTACCTGCGCGATATCGGATGGCCGCATGGCGGCGTGATCGATATCGTGCAGGGCGAAGACATGGGCATGCGTTCACGCCTTCATGCCGAAATTCCGGCTGCGCCGGGCAGTTCGATTCGGGTTTCCGGTACCGCAAGGATCATGCCGTCATGATTTCAAGGATTTTTTTATTGATAGCGCTTGTTCTTCCCTGCTCCGCTTTGCCGGCGCAGGAATGGGATGCGGCTTCAGAACGGCCTGATGAAAACGGGCGTTGGCTTTGCTGGGAATACAGCGGCAAAGGGCAGCAGGCCAGGGAAATTGTCGGCGCGCATCCGCTGGAATATTTTACGAAAAATCTTTCCGATTTTGATGCACAGATTGCATGGCGCAAAGCCAACGACAAACTGCAAGACTGGTCGCTTATCCGGACCGAAATCAATCCCGTGGGCAGCCTTGCCGGGCAACAGGTAATGGATGTTTTTTACTATGCGCCGAACGATGTTAGAAAAGCGAAGGCTATCGGGAAATTGGTACTGATTGGCAGCAAAGACCGGTTCAGGCCGGCCGTCTGGATACTTGACGACACCGAGGTTCACTTCTCTTCTTCGCAGATCATCAATGTGCGAGGAATTGCCGTGCTATCTACCCGCTCCCGAATCGATGGTACCGGCAACTTCCATTACGAAGATTATTTTTCATTTGATCAACGGAAGAAAATTCCGGTGAACTTGCAGCCGGACCGTTCAATCGAGGCGGCCACCAAGAAACTCTTGCCGGCCGGATATGGCGTGTGGAAAGGCGGCGGCTTCGATCTTGCGACGATGACTTATAAACATGCGGTCTGGAAAGAGGAGGATTCCGACTGCTGCCCGAGCGGCGGCAATATCGAACTTCAATTGCAGATCAAGGGAGACAGGATCGTGGTGAACAAAGCCAGCTACCTTCCCGCCAATGCCAATCGAAAAATGAACTAATCATTTTCCTGTCGGTCCGAATTTATCTTAACGACAGAATACGAACCCGGGAAATTCATGCCGGCATTTGCGCAGCGCTACATTATTCTCATCGGCATTGTTTCGCTTCTTGGCGCCTTGCTGCACATCGCCATTATGATCGGCGGCCCGGAGTGGTATGCCTTTTTCGGTGCGCCGGATGGTCTTGTTCAAATGGCGAGCGCCGGCAATCTTCGCGCCCCCATAAGTTGCCTGATTATTGCGGGTGTTCTATTCGTTTTCGCCGCCTACGCTTTTTCTGCGGCAGGCCTGATCGTACGACTGCCATTGCTTCGCATGATTAACGGGCTTATCGGTACTGTATTGATCTTGCGCGGCCTGGTATTCATTCCCTTGATTCTATGGAAACCTGAAACCCTCTCGGGGATCTGCGATTGCCGGAGCGTTGATACCTTTATTGTGGTGACGTCGCTGCTGTGTTTTGCAATGGGCATGGGTTATGGCTTGGCAGCAATTTTCCCTAGTCGGGCCGAGGCCCGACTTGCAGCTCGATAATTCACAAGGTCGGGCCTGGGCCCGACCTCGTGTTTCTCTTGTCTTTGACAATACAACTGTGACTACCATCCAAACGATGCACTACCACCTGCAGCTGTTTTGTCACCATCAAATCCTGCCCCGATGCTGATGCTGACATTGTCTGTCACCACACGTGGGAATCCGAGTGCATAAGCGGTGCGGCCGCCATAATAACCAACGCCCACCGACAAACGATTATCGTGTGGGTTGCTGGAACCGGATGCCGCAATTTGCGACATTGCAACGGACATCGCTCCTACTTGATCGATTCGCTTGTCCAAACCTTGCAGGCTGTTCTCAAAACCATCGAGTCGATCCTCAAAGCCGTCCATGGAAATGACAATCGGCGCGAACATGGCATTGGTATAACTATTGGCCGACGCCAACACATTGGCATCTCCCGCTTGTGCCGAGTTTTGTGCGGTAATCAACACAATGGCATCGGCGGTCTGTGCGGCATTCAGTACGGCAATGTCGCCAGCTTGTGCGGATGCCTGTGCTGTGTTCAATACCACAACATCACCCGCCTGAGCTGCGGCCAAAACGGCAGCATCACCGTCTTGAACGGCCTGGGACGCCTGTGCTGCCAAAAGTGCTGCCTCATCGGGATTCACTGAAGGGCCTTGCGTAATGACAGTCGTAATTTGTGTTGCTTGTACGGCAGCGAGTACTGCAGCATCACCTGCTTGCATTTGATTCAAATTCACGGCGTCCGTACCCGCAGTAGCCGCAGCGACATTGGTGATCTGACGTTCTGCACCGACAGCGCCGACAGAGACCGTGTTCGCACGTGAGCCGGTGTTCGATCCAGCACCCAGAGCAACACTATTGGAGGCCGATGCATTGCTGAATGCGCCAAAGGCGCTGCTATTCAAGCCAGTTGCCGCACTGTAAGCACCCATGGCACTGTTGTTACTACCGGTTGCCGTACTGTAATAGCCCATTGCCGTTGCGTTTGCCCCTACGGCACCGGCATAGGAGCCGACTGCTGTCGCACCGACCCCGGTCGCAATGGCGTAACCACCAATGGCGCTGCTGTAATCATCCGTTGCCACGCTGTAATAACCCAAAGCCATTGCATTGGTGCCAGCCGCTCCGGCATAAGAGCCAACCGCCGTTGCACCCGCGCCATTGGCAGTACTGTAAGCACCCATGGCAGTGGTATTGTTTCCGGTTGCCGTACTGTAATAACCCGTTGCCGTCGCATTTGTTCCAACGGCACCGGCATAGGAGCCGACTGCTGTCGCACCGACCCCCGTCGCAATGGCGTAACCACCGACGGCACTGCTGAAAGCACCGGTTGCCGCACTGTAATAACCCATCGCCGTCGCGTTGTTGCCAGCCGCTCCGGCATAAGAGCCAACTGCCGTTGCACCCGCGCCATTGGCGGTACTGTAAGCGCCCATGGCAGTGCTATTGCCACCGGTTGCCGTACTGTAATAACCCGTTGCCGTTGCATTGGTTCCAACGGCACCGGCATAGGAGC
>CAZPCE010000311.1:0-3485 GCA_964584915.1 uncultured Arenimonas sp.
ATTCCATAGGCAACGTCAATAACAATTTATAGCCAGCCTATAAAAATACGAAGAACGTCATCCCTGAATACTCTTTTCTGGGACCCAGTGACTGCCACTGTTGAAGCAAGGCCGCTGGGTTCCCGCCTGCTCGGGTAAGGCAAAACGGAAAACGTCGAACCCAACCGAGCTAATTAAACGTGGCCTGATACAAAAAGCCTTCTCGTTCGCGGGCTATCGGCACCAGGAAAATACCGACCTCTCCAATGCGCGGGTGACGCATTTGATAGATCTGCTGCGGAAATAAAAATACCGCCGTGTTGCGAAACAAAAGCGAGAACGGTACTCGCATGGCATTGGGCATCCGTTGTTCAATGGCCCTGGCCTCGACCAGCACAAACTCGATTTCCCCCTCATTGAGTGCAGCGGTAAAGGTCTCGTTTACACAGCCGGAAAAATGATCGAGCGTCAACAAATCCATGAGTACTTCCTTGAAAACAATTCGCCTAGTTTATTCAAAACCGGCACGATAGTCGCGCTATTTGTCTATCACTTTTTCGAGCGACAAAAGCAGGATCAGGAACGGGGGTTTGGCAATGACTCCACTGCCTTTTTAGCCTCCTCAATAAACCCGAATTCAAGTTCGGTCAGAGTTGCCGGTTCGATGTAACCATGGTGATCACGGCGGGAGTCGACGCCTTCGGTCATGTTGTTGATCTTGTGCTGCAAGACTCCGGGCTTGATTCCCTTGAACGGAAGGAAATTGCAAAGCTCCCCGATTGTCCGATCGGGTTCTTTTGTCAGATCCTCATAGCGCAGGATCAGTACAGATCGGGAATTTTGCCATTGCTGGATGAACATCAGATGGGCCGCCCATTGCGCGCAAAATTGCTGCGTTTCCGCCTCGCTTCGTATCTCGCCCCAGGCTTTGGCGGAACGGACGCAATCGGCGAGTTCGCGAAAAATATAAATCACCGACGTTCCGGATATCACATCACACAGCAGTCGAATCAGATGCGGCTGCCATCCGGGATATTTGAATCCCCAGAGTTCCCGGCCATTTTTTTCCGCATGCTGCTGGCAATATGAAAGCCCGGCAAAGGAACCCTCGCGCAGCGCTGCCAGGTAAGCATCGATGTCCGGCATCAAATCCGGAATCCAGTCGTTCGTATCGCCCTGCATCACGCGATCAAGACTGCTGGCAAATCGCTGGCGCGAGTGCATATACACCATTTTGCGCGAGGCAAAAATTTGCAGTTGCAATTCCAGATCCTTGCCAATTTCCTCGCCATAGATCAGGGCATTACTAGACGAGCACAACAACCTCTGCAGCAGGGTCGTGCCGCACCGGATCGTGGGTGAAGTTATCAGGATGGGCTTGGGATCACTCATGCCCAATATGCATGCGAGCGCCGATTATTTCGCTCGCACCAATGCATAGACCTCACCGGCAGCACGAAGACCGGAAGTGGCCGCGCCTTCCATGAAGCCCTGCCACTCGTAGAAGCTGCTGGTGTGTTCGCCGGCGAATAACAGGTTTCCGACCGCTTTTGCTTCGTTATGGGCAATCGTCGTGAAATAGCCAGGCCGGTTGCAGGTATGCGAACCCTTGCTCAATGGGTTGTTCGCCCAATTTTCGCTAACGGCCATTAACCTGCCCCGGGCATCAAGCCTCACGTTTTCGTTCGCACCAGGAAGCACCCCTTCCAGATAACCCAGGAATGACCTTCCATCAGCTTGCGCCGTGCCGGATTTTCCTGTGCGCGCCTGAATACCGCCCGTATAACCGACCAATACCGCCTGCTTATCGTTGGCCTTGCTTGGATTGGCTTCCCAGGTCGATTGCATAAAGGCACTATCACTGTAGCCGGTACCATTGAGGCCGTGACGCACATACCAATAGGGCTGTTTGAAGCCCAGCATCAATTTACGGTGATCGCCCATGCCCGCATTGCTGATGGCCAGACGTTTCCATGCCGGCAGCTCGAGGCTGGCGTCAAGTTTGACATCACGCAATACGCTAAACGGCAAGGTCATGACAACGACATCGTGATCGCTCTGAATCGTGCGACCAGCGACTTCAAAGCTCAGTCGGAATTTACCGCCCGAGAGTTTACTCATGGCCACCAGTTTATGGCCCAGTGACACGGGATTCGGCAAACGACCGGCCAAGCCGGTAGCGATGCGGTCATTGCCTTCAACTACGCGGAAATGCTCGCCGCCATAAACACCAAACGGCGCAAGCTTGCTGCGCTTGTCGCTGTAGATAAAACGGAGGAAGCTGATCGCACTTAGCTCGTCGATATTGGCCCCGAATTCGGCCATATATGCGGCGCTGATCACGGATCGCAACAAACCGCCTGCACCGTGCAGAATAAGATAGTCGTCCAGACTCATGAAATCGAACAGCGAATCGGTTTCATTGAAACGGTCTGCAGTAGGGTAGCTCAAAGCACCCAGATCTGCGCGGATTGAAGCAGCAAAAGTACGGTACTCTTCGGCTACTTGTGCCTCGGAGTACATGCGCCCGCCAAACCGGTAACAGGGCGTTCCCGGAAACAAGGAATAATCCTCGAGCGACAAACCAAGCTCTCGGGCATAACCAATCATGGTCTGGTGCGAGCTATTGATGAACTCTCCGCCCCGCTCAACCACCTGCCCAGGAAAGTAACCGCGCAAACTGGCGCAACGGCCGCCGACTCGCTCTGCCGCTTCAAATACCTGGGCCTGTATGCCCATTCGTCCGAGTTCGTTCGCACAGCTCAGACCTGCCAAGCCGGCGCCAACTACGGCAACACTGCTGGAAGCACCAAATCCAAAGAACTTGGCGCCGATGCCCGCGAAGGCTGTTGGCGCAAGAGAACCAACTGCCGCTGTCGCCGTCGCCGCCATGGCGCCTTTGGCAAATTGGCGACGACCTGCATTGCGCAGGCCTTCTTCGCCGATTGCATCTTCCGTGCTCTCGCCAGTTCGTTCACAACGCTCAGCCAAACGCGCTATACGCAATAATTGCGCCATCAAGTTGCTGCGACTCATAAGACACCCCACCCCTGAATGTGCCGGCTAGATATATCGCGTAGCCAGCTGGTCTTCAAGTTCGCGGCCGGCGCGACACTGGATGATTGATTCATGCTGGCTTCCCCTAACTTACAGCTATTGACTTAGATCGATCCCAGATTCAATTGGTCCCCCGATCCTGCAAACGCTACGAGTTTAATGATACTGAACAAGCCATCAATTCTCTAGCCAATGCATTTCTTCAACAGCACCATGCTAAGGCAAAATGCCCGAGGACACGTGTCAACAAGTGTCAATTTTTTGCCAGACCGATGATACCAAGCGCTACTCGGTCACAATTTGAAATCGAAGCGCCGTTTCACAGAGACTAGTCACGCTGTACTGTATCGACTGGAGGCGGTCCTAGAACGGGATATCGTCTTCCGGGAACGGGTCGTCATTGCGGGATGGAGGCATTTGATTGCTGCCGCCGCCACGTGATTCATTTG
>CAZPCE010000312.1:0-3470 GCA_964584915.1 uncultured Arenimonas sp.
AGGTGTGCGCAATGCCGCTTTCATTCGGCGTTTTCAGGAACTGGCTTTCATTGAACAAATTGACCTGGCTCGAAATACGCCAGCGTTGGCCGATCGTAAAACCAGTCGGATTCTGGCGACCGAACAAGGTATCGCCGGTCGTGGTATCGGTTGAATACGTGTAGGCGCCGTAAATGGAATGCTCCGGGCTCAAGCGGTATTCGGCATTGATGCGCGCTGCATCGCCGCGATCACCGGTAGTGTATTCGGCACCGACCGATGACAAATTGCCGAAGGTATATTTCGCACCCGCGGTATAGGCATCGTTGTTGGCGTAGGTACCGTTATCGTCGTCCAGCGTTACCTGCGCAACACCATAGAGTTCGAGATTATTGTCCAGACGCTGGCCATAACGCACTGCGGCCAAGGTACCTGATGCGGAGACGCCGGCCACGGTATCGGTCACGCGCCGCAATTCGCCGGTGAGTTCGGCGTTCGTGTTCGGACGCCACTGTACCTGCACTTGCGATTGTTCGACTTCATTCGCACCGCGTTTTGCGTCGCTGTAGCGACCGGTCAAACGCCATTGGTCATTGATGTTGCCGGCGAATTCGAAGCCTTGCTCTTCCGCGCGATCACCGGTGTCGGCACGCGAAACGGAGAAGCCGGCATCGACCTGGCGCCACCAGGCACCGGCCGTCCATTCCTGTTCGGTCCAGCCCAGTTCCTTGAAGTTCGCACGGGCTTCGACACTATCGGCATCGCCTTCGCGATTGACCGAGCTGACCGGATTGAGTTGCGAGAACGACAAGCCACCGTTGTCCGAATAAAACACCGGCGCACTGGTCGCTTCGGAACTGGCGTGCTCGAGTTTCAAATACGTTCCGCGCCCTGCCTGCAGAGTCAAATCAACACCCTGCAATTGGTAATCGTCGCCGGCGCGGTTTTCGTCGACGTAGGTGCCGCCGATGGCAAAATGATTTCCGAGCCATGCGCGACCGCGCAGACCGGTGCTCATGTCATCGCTGCTGAAACCGGACGGAATATATTCGTAATCGACCAGCAAACGGTTTTCGAAACCGTCCAGCGGTTGATCGCGAATGATGCTCGGCAAATTGTCCCGCACGATTTGCGAGAGCGGACGCGTCAGGATCAGCCTGCCCTGCAATTCGTCGATATCGTAATCGACACCCATCAACAGGTTGGCGCGTGTTTCAACACGGCCGGTCGTGGTGTCGCGCACTTCCAGTACCACTTGCTGCGAACCGGGCAACAAATCGGTATTGCGCAGATAGTACAAACTGCCGCCGGTACCGAGAAATTCGGTATGACCGTAGGCACTTTGCGCGTTGGCGGCAAAACCGCGCAGCTCGCGTTTCGGGTCGCCGAGTTTTGTCGTTTCCGGGCTACGCCAGTTCAGCGCCGCGCCGTAAAGACTGCGACTGTATTGGCCGAATTCCGTGCCGGTAAAACCGGTGCTGAAATTACCCCACAAGGCCTGGCTCTTGTCCCAGTCGATGCGAACATAAAGTTGGCCTTGCGTATCGACATCGCGATACGTGGTGGAATCATCGCCGTAGACGGGGTAATACTGATCCGGATCGAGACGGCGGAAAACGTCGCGCGGATCGGAGTCGAGGAACCCGTTGAACAGGCGCGAGATTTCCTGTTCGTGCGTGTCGGCTTGCGCGGTGATCAGGTATTTCCCTTTCACTTTGCCTTTCAGGTAAAACGCCAAACGGCCTTCGGTGATGAAGCCGTCGTATTTGTCATCGGTACCCGCCGGCACCATCGATCCGGTGACCGAATTGTCGGACAGGGTAACGTCGGCCAAAGCCACCATGAACATGTAACGGCCGGTCACGGCAACGTCCATGCTCTGCCTGGTCGTCTGAGTCTTGTCCAAAATTTCCACATCAAAGCGGTGAGTGCCCACCGGCACCAGGTATTCGGCGACGAACTTGCGCTGCTGGTCTACCGGATAACTCTGCCCATTGATTTTTACCTGGGCGCCTTCGGCAATATCTTCGCCACGCACGCGAACGCGGGAACCGTAAATGCGGATGTTTTGCTGACGCAGGCCGTTCGAGGAAAAACTTCTATCCAGCAATTGCCTTGCCTGAATTTGCGAAGCGGACAATCCCAGTTCCGTCGCGACGGCGGAATTCGTCAAGCCTTGCTGCTGTTTCTTTACGTCTTCCGGACGTACCAGCTGGATGCGCTGCGCTTCGGTTTCATCGAAATTCCCTTCGTCGTCATAGGCACGGGCGACGAAAATCAGGTCGTCGCCCTGGCGCAGATTCAAGCCTGCAGGCAACTGGCCGTCCCATTGAACGGTGGTCACGTTTTCCAAGGGCACATCGATTTTGGCGAGCGTTTCGGTGTAATCGGCATCGGTACCGCGATAAACCGAAATTTCGATTCGTTTCATGAACGCGACATAGTTGGTGCGCGAAAAGAAACTGATCGGTTCCTGGATTTTTCCTTCCGCATACGCCGCAATCGAATTCGCGGTGATGTTGAGTTCGGGTTGCGACAATTGCGGGTCCTCGGTGGCCCAGATCAAACCGCCGTTCGGCAATTCGATTTGTGCGCGGCCGAGTTTCGGTGCGGACACCGGCTTCACCTGTTTGATTTCAACCCGGCGATTGCGCTGCAAATCGTTTTTATCGGCAGTTTTCGATTCCGTTTCACCCATGCTGCGGACCTGAACCTCGGTCGCCGGTTCGTTGGCCGCATCCTGCGCCAGCACAGCCCCGGCACCCATGGTGCCGAGGATGCCGATCAAGGTGTAATCCAGATACTTCATACGCGTATTCATCAACCAAGGCTTCCTGTTCATTTGCCTGCTCCCGGCACCATCTCGGCAGCCTCGACTTCCACTTTCAGATTGGCTTTCGCTTCCGGTCCGAGGCGGCCGGCGATTTCCGCCAACACTGCCTGGGCACGGCGCAAGGCCAAGTCATGATTGTATTCTTCGCTACCGCGCATATCGGCGTAGCCGGTCAACACGACCGTGCCGCCTTTGGCGCTTTCAATACGTGCCGCGATCTCGTCAAGCATGCGGATGTATTCCGGTTTGATCGACGTGCGATCGGTATCGAAATACACCGCACCCAGCTCGATGGGTGCTTCGGCTTGCGGTATTGGTTCCGGTTCCGGCTCGCGCTCGGGTGCAACCACTTTGGGAGGTGGCGGCAACTTGACGCCGAAGTCGAAGCGCACCGGAATCGCCGGCGTCACGCGACGCAACAATGGGTTTTCGGTCGTAAACACGGCACCTTCCGGAATCGTGGATTTGTCGACCTTCACCACCACGTTTTGACCGCGTTCCTGATTCGAAAGCGTGATGCCTTCGAAGTGGTAACGACCCTTCGAGTCGGTTTCGGCAATCCAGCCTTCCACCGTCGCCACGCGAACGCCTGGAATGCCTTTCTCGCCTTCATCCTGCCAACCGTCGCCGTCCTTGTCGTCCCATACCTTGCCCCAGA
>CAZPCE010000313.1:0-3462 GCA_964584915.1 uncultured Arenimonas sp.
GGTTGAAACGAAAGATTTGCCGCGCCGAATTTTATCACAGCTCCCCATCGCCGAAGCCAAGCCGAGATGCTAAATTCAGGCCACATTGTCTGGGGAGATAAGCATGCTGAAGTCGCTGATTCGCGGGAAGTTCCATTATTTTGTCATTGCCGCCTTGCTGTTACTGACGAGCCTGGACAGCCTCGCCTACACGCAAAGCCGTGTCCTGAAAGGCCCTGACGGCAAGCCGGTTAAAATCGAAGGCAGCGTGGTCATGATCGAGCCCGACATTGAACTGTCGGAAGTGCTCGCAGGCGGCGTGCAAGAGCCTCGGCAGGCATGGTCGGAAGCCGCACGACGCCTGTATCCGCAAGCCGTAAAAAACAGGATCAGCAACGGCAGGGTCAAGCAACTGCCGGACTTCATGATTCCGAAAGATCTGGACCCAAGCTCGCGACTGGGCCAGGTAATCCGCCTGAATTATGCCGTCGCCTCCAGCATTCTTATATCAACCGCCCCGGGGGGCCAATTGGCCACCAAGAAAGGCAAGCAACTGGATTGGTCGTTCGGCCCGGGCGTAGAGGAAATCAGAAAACAGACCGGTGCGGACTACGCACTCTTCACTTATGTACGCGACAGCTATACCAGCGGTGGTCAGGCCGCATTGCGCGTAATCGGTTTTTTACTGCTGGGCGGCGATATCGGCGGCGGCCAGCAGATCGGCGTTACCACGCTGGTGGACTTACGCACGGGCCAGGTCGTCTGGTTCAATTTCCTCGCGAAACAATCGGGGGATTTGCGCGACGAGCAAGGCGCAGCCAATACAGCACAAAACATGCTGAAAGGGTTTCCATTGTGAGAATCCATCACGCACTTTTTTTGGCACTCGGTTTTGCGCTATCGAGCCAGCAAAGCCATGCCCAGGCCTTGTATGAAGATGCCAAACCGGGCGACAGGCCAGTTGCCAACACGGATGAAGCCGAGCTTTGGTACATCATCGATCGCCAGGAAGAATACCTGAAGAAATCGCCTTTCCTGGTACGCGACCCCGCATTGAACGAATACGTCAGGAGCGTGGCATGCAAGGTTGCCAACGATTACTGCAAAGACCTGCGCATCTATATTCTCGACGTCCCTTTTTTCAACGCCTCGATGGCGCCCAACGGCGTGATGATCATATGGACCGGCGCATTGCTTCGCATGCAGAACGAGTCCGATCTTGCGTTGATCATGGGCCATGAATTCGGCCACTACAAAAAACGCCACAGCATCCAGCAATGGCGGAAACTCAAGAAAAGCAGCGCTTTCCTGGGAACGTTCGGCATTCTTACTGCGGGCGCAGGCGTGGGAATGGCAGGCATGGTCGCCAATATCGCCGGCGGCGCGACTATGGCCAAATTCAGCCGCGACAAGGAACGCGAAGCCGACCAGATCGGAATGAACATCGTCGGCGAACAACACTACGACCCGCAATCGAGCGTCCTCTTATGGGAAGCGATGCTGCGCGAGGAAAACGCACGCGATTATGGAAAACCCTTTCCGGTTTTTGCCAGCCACCCGCAAACGAAGGAACGCGTTGAAGATGTGCGCGCAGCGGCCGCCGCAATTCCCAATCCGGGCAAGGAACTGGGGCGGGCTGCCTACCGGCAGGCTACGCACCCTTTCCTGCAGCAATGGCTGCAAAACGAGCTTACGCGACGCATGTACAACACGTCGGTGCAAGTGATCACCGATTTGAGAAAAACGGCGGACCCGCGCGATGCCGGCATGTATACGTTTTATCTGGGTGAGGCTTACCGGCAACGCAATAAAAACGACGACCGCGTACAGGCGGCCAAATTGTATGCGCAGGCAATCACCGAACCCGGCGCACCCGCAATGGCTTGGCGCGAACAAGGTCTGGCCCTTCGCGATGCAAAACAATTCAAGGACGCCATCCAGAACCTGCAGGAATATTTGGCAAAAGACCCGAATGCACAGGACCGTGGCTTTATCGAAGGCTATTTGAAGCAAATGGAGACGCAGCAATGAAAAAAACCATGACTCGCATATTTATGGCATCGCTATTCCTGCTGCTGGCTTCCTGCGCATCCCAGGGCGGCCGCCTGATTACCGCCAGCAATGGCATCCGGATATTCGATGACATGGCGGTGGACTCCAGCCTGGACTGGGCCCGGATGCGATATCCGCGCGTGCAACTATGGACTATCGAC
The DNA here is from genome assembly GCA_964584915.1 of uncultured Arenimonas sp. Taxonomy (GTDB): domain Bacteria; phylum Pseudomonadota; class Gammaproteobacteria; order Xanthomonadales; family Xanthomonadaceae; genus Arenimonas. Next base: position 2,193 of record CAZPCE010000313.1, read on the forward strand.
GGCAGCCCGCTGAACCAGTTCATTTTCATTTCCAAAGTGAGACCGAACGAACATGTCTTCTTATCCGGACGCGAACGGAAAAGTCGTCCCGACGGCCCGTGGTTCAAGCCCGGCATGCGCCCGGATGAAATCCAGAACATCATGCTGGACGGTTGGCGCGAGTCCGGATTTGCCCAGGTTTCCGGCAGCAATTTGCGGCCCGGGAAATTCGGCAATGTCGACGGCCTGCGTTTCGACGTGACAATGACGAACCAGAACGGATTGATTTACAAAGGCACAGCGGCGGCAGTGGAGCGCAACGGCCGCCTGAACGTGATGTACTGGATCGCACCGCAGGAACATTATTACGGCCGCGATATTTCGGCGATCAACAAGATGTTCGACAGTTTGCGGTTTACCAAATAACCGCCATAAAAAAACGGGAGCAGAAGCTCCCGTTTTGTGTTTTAAGCGCAAGACCTTTACGCAGCATCAAGCACGGCATTCCATTCGGCAATGCGCGCCGCCTGCGATGCCAACAATGCCGATGCATCGCCTTCGATCGTGATGCTTTCGAGCGCATCGCTTCCCTTGATGGCATCGACCACTTTCTGGTCACTGCTATCGATTACTTCACCGAACACGGTGTGCTTGCCGTCAAGCCATGGCGTGGCGGTATGCGTAATGAAAAACTGGCTGCCATTGGTTTTCGGACCAGCATTGGCCATCGACAATACGCCGGGTTTGTCATGGCGGGCATCGGGACGGCATTCGTCTTCAAACTTGTAGCCTGGGCCACCGGTGCCGGTACCGCGCGGGCAACCACCCTGGATCATGAAATCCGGAATGACGCGATGGAAGTTCAGGCCGTTGTAGTAACCGCGCTGGGCCAAATTCACGAAATTGGCCACGGTGACCGGGGCTTTGTCGGCAAATAGACGGACGCGAATCGGGCCGCGTGCTGTGGTGAATGTCGCAATTAAGTCGCTCATGGGAAGTCCTTGGGTGTCATGGCAGTAAATTCTGGCCCTCTATTCTGCCACAAGGAGCAATTACTCAGCTCATCGGGCCGGTTTCCCGCTATAATGTTGGGCTAACTTCCCAACAGTGAAGCGCTGGTCTCGGCGCCCTTCGTTATGTCTATTGAAAAAATCCGCAATGTCGCCATCGTCGCCCACGTTGACCATGGCAAAACCACCCTCGTTGACAAGCTGCTGCAGCAATCGGGCACTTTCAGCGAACGCACGGTTGTTACCGAACGCGTCATGGACAGCAACGATCTCGAAAAAGA
>CAZPCE010000314.1:0-3442 GCA_964584915.1 uncultured Arenimonas sp.
GCGACATCGGCGCAATCACGAACGACATCGCCAACAAAGGGTTTGAAGGAGCCAAGCAGGCATGAAACGTATTACCGACGCAAAGGAGTTTGGTCGAGTCGCCGTGTTGATGGGCGGTACCAGTTCCGAGCGCGAAGTGAGTTTGAATTCCGGCGCCAACGTGCTTGCGGCTTTGCTTGCGCGAGGCGTCGATGCGCAAACTGTGGACGGAATTCCGGCTCTCGTGGAAGCGTTGCACCAGAAAAAATTCGACCGTGTTTTCAATATTCTTCACGGCACCAAGGGCGGCGGCGAAGACGGTATTTTGCAGGGTTTGTGCGAAGCCATGAATATTCCATACACCGGTTCCGACGTGTTGGGTTCGGCGCTGAGCATGGATAAAATTCGCACCAAGCAAGTATGGCTGAGCCTTGGTTTGCCGACGCCGCGTTATGTCCGCCTGAGTGTCGGCGACGATGTGCATGCCGCCGCAACATCGCTCGGGTTGCCGGTAATCATCAAGCCATCCTGCGAAGGTTCCAGCGTTGGCGTGAGTCGTGTTTTCAACGATGCCGATCTGGATGCCGCCGTGGAACTGGCTGCGCGCTATCCCGGTGAAATGCTGATGGAGCAGTTGATAGAAGGCGGCGAGTACACGATTGGCGTGCTCGAAGGAAAAGCGCTGGCGAGTATCCACATCGTTCCTGCCGGCGAATATTACGACTATCACTCGAAATATATTTCGGATGAAACCCAGTACATTTGCCCAGGCTTGCCGGAAGCGGAAGAGAAGGTCGTGCAACAGTTGGCCGAAAAAGCCTTTGCCGGCGTTGGTTGCCGCGGCTGGGCGCGAATCGATTTCATGCGCGACAGGAACGGTGGCATCTTTTTATTGGAAGCCAATACCGCGCCGGGCATGACCAGTCATTCACTGATGCCCAAGTCGGCCAAGGCTTTCGATATCGATTTCGAAAGCCTGTGCTGGCGCATTCTGGAGTCGAGCTTCGCATGATGAAGGCCATCTTCCGCGTCACTGCTTGGACACTGGCAATCGCCTTGGTGGTCCTGCCCGTGGCCGCGGTTTTGAATGGCTGGATCGGCGGTGAGCGTTGGCCAATGCGGAATTTGCGCGTCTCCGGGGAATTCAACCTGGTCAGTGACCAGCAAGTGCGCGATACCGTATTGCCGAACGTGAATAACGGTTATTTCGCAGTGGATCTCGAGCAAGTCAGGCAGCATATTGCCGCGCTGCCCTGGGTGAAGCAGGTGGATGTGCGCAAGCGTTGGCCGGACCGTCTGGAAGTGACGGTTGCCGAATACAAACCGCTTGCACGTTGGGGCGAAAAAAAACTGCTGGCTGAAAACGGCGAGATTTTCGCAATCCCGAAAAACGCAAAATTCAAGCTGCCCTTGTTCGAAGGGCCGGATGCCAACGCCGGCGAGATGATGTCCTTCTACAGCTATGCCAAGCCGCTGTTTCTCGGCATGGGATTGCAGATTCAAAGTATCCGCATGAGTGCGCGCGGCAGCTGGAGTTTGACGCTTAGTGACGGTCTTGAAATCGAAGTGGGCCGTGGCGAACCGCAACAACGCCTTGCGCGATTTGCTCGCCTGATGCCGCAGATAAAAAATGATGAACTCAACCGTCGGCTGGTACGCGCCGACCTTCGTTATACCAATGGTTTTGCGTTGGGCTGGAAACAGGCAGCAGGCAAAGGCGAAACCGAAAACAATTTACAGCAGGGCAATACATGAATCGCAAGGGTGATAAATCGCTAATTGTCGGGCTGGATATCGGTACTTCAAAGATCACGGCCATGGTGGGCGAATACGCGCACGGCCAGGAACTGGAAGTGATCGGTATCGGTTCGCATGAATCGCGCGGAATGAAACGCGGCGTCGTCGTGGATATCGAATCCACGGTGCAATCGATCAAACACGCGATCGAGGAAGCCGAGTTGATGGCTGGCTGCGAAATCCGATCCGTGTACGCATCGATTTCCGGCAGCCATACGCAATGCCGCAATTCGCCTGGCATCGTACCGGTCGCCAGTGGCGAAGTGACGTATCAGGATCTGGACAACGTGTTGCAAGCGGCAAAAGCCGTCGCGATTCCGTCCGACCAGAAAATCCTGCATGCGATTCCGCAGGAATACATTGTCGATAATTCGCAGGAAGGCATCCGCAATCCGGTCGGCATGTCGGGTGTGCGTCTGGAAGTGCGTGCACACATCATTACCGGTGCGTTGTCGGCTGCGGCGAATATCACCAAATGCGTGAATCGCTGTGGTTTGCAGGTGGATGATCTGATCCTGTCTTCGATTGCATCGAGCACCGCCGTGCTCACGTCGGATGAAAAAGAACTGGGCGTCGTTCTGGTGGATATCGGCGCGGGCACGACCGATATCGCCGTGTTCGTTCAGGGCTCGATACGTCATACGGCTTCACTACCGATCGCCGGCGATCAAGTCAGCAACGACATCGCGCATCTGTTGCGCACCCCGACGCCTGAAGCCGAACAAATCAAGGTGCGTTATGCCTGCGCGTTGGCGCAACTCGCAACCGCCGAAGAAAGCATTCAGGTACCGAGCGTTGGCGATCGTCCGCCACGCCGTCTTGCACGTCAGGCATTGGCTGAAGCGGTACAAAACCGCTACGAAGAAATTTTCGAAATGGTGCAGGCCGAACTGCGTCGTTCCGGTTTCGAGGATCTGGTTCGCGCCGGTCTGGTGCTGACCGGTGGTTCGTCGCGCATGGAAGGCGTGGTCGAGTTGGCGGAAGAAATGCTGCATATGCCGGTTCGCGTCGGCATTCCGCAAAACATCAAGGGTCTGGGTGAAGTGGTTGGTAATCCGGTTCACGCCACCGGTGTCGGCTTGCTGCTCTGGGGCAGCGCGAGTGAAAACCCGCGCAGGCCGTCGTTATCGAGCAGCAAGGCAGGCACCCTGTTTTCAAAACTTCGCACCTGGTATCGCGGAGAGTTCTAGTTGTTGCAACACATATAAAAAGAATATTCATTTAAATCACGGAGGATCTGAACATGGCACATTTTGAATTAGTGGAAAAATTGGCACCGAACGCAGTCATTAAGGTGATTGGCGTCGGCGGTGGCGGTGGTAATGCGGTGGCGCACATGGTGAATGCCGGCGTCGATGGCGTTGAATTCATCACCGCGAATACCGACTCGCAGGCGATCAAAAACGTCGGCGCGAAAATGCAATTGCAACTTGGCGGCAATGTCACCAAAGGTTTGGGCGCAGGCGCAAATCCGGAAGTCGGCCGTCAAGCCGCGCTGGAAGATCGCGAACGCATCGTCGAGGCTTTGACGGGTGCCGACATGGTATTCATCACGGCCGGCATGGGTGGTGGTACCGGAACCGGTGCAGCGCCGGTTGTTGCGCAGTTGGCGAAAGAAATGGGAATCCTGACGGTGGCCGTTATCACCAAACCTTTCCCGTTCGAA
>CAZPCE010000315.1:0-3427 GCA_964584915.1 uncultured Arenimonas sp.
TTGTCAGGGTGACGGCGCAGCGAAAGACGGTCGTAGCGCCGGCTTTGTTGAAATCCAATGCGGAAATGGGGTTTAAGCGCAAAGGTTATGCTTCCTGGCGCTATTACGGCAATCGGCCCCGTGGTTTGATGAACTTCGGTGTCACGGAATTGCCCCTTTATCGGCCCGGAGAAAGCGTGAAATATCGCGTCTGGCTACGCGAGAAAGTCGGTAACCGTTTGCAGAAAACCGGCGAAAAAAGACCTGCCGATTTTCGTCTGTACGACATCACGAACAACAAGTCTTTGCAGACCTGGCAGGCGGCATTGGACGAAAACGACAGCGTTTCTTCGAGTATTCCTTTGTCGCGGCTGCTTCCGGATGGCTACTATTGCATCAATACCGCGGACTCCAGTAGCGAAAGATCGGGCGCTTGTTTTCAAGTTGCCCGGTTTGATTCCCAGCCGCTCTGGGCCACGATGGCTGCAGACAAGACGGTCGCCCTCGCCGGGCAATCGATCAATTTTCAAATGGAAGGCGGATATTTTTCAGGTGGGCCGGCGGCAAATATCGAACTGAGCTTCAGCGGTTTGAGTACGTCGCGCCGTCTCGAGGAGCAATATCCAGAGTTTGCCGAATTCACATTTATCAATCCCTATCAACAAGACGATGATGAGGATGGCGGCGATCCGCTCAAGGGAGTGAAGCTCCCCGTTAAAACCGATGCAAAAGGCAAGGCTTCCTTTACGCTGATGCTTAATCAGCCGCTTACAACCGGCTACGGCAAAGCGCTACCGATGGCATTCGGCCTGCTGGAATTTTCGGCAGAAGTGAAAATTGCGGGAAAGGCTTCCGCAACCAGCAGTAGCGTTGCGATCAATTACGCGAAATATCCCCGCTATGTCGGCTTGAAAACCGGCGAATGGTGGTTGCGTATTGACGCAGATCCCGCGCTGGAAGCGGTCGTCATTGGTTACGACGGGAAACCTGTTGCCAGTCAGGCCGTAACGATCAAGGTTTTTGAATACCAGAACCGGAAAAGCGATCAGGACGATGAGGAGCAGGAACGGCAGGAACCGAAACCGGTTGGCGAATGTCGGTTGATCGCGGGCGTGAAATCGCCCTGCGCTTTCAGGGCTGCCAAGCCTGGCCGTTATGTTTTCAGAGCGGAAAGCGAAGGCGCCGCCAGTACGGAAATTATTCGTTATATCGGCGAAAGTTATACCGCGGAAAATCCCGACGAAAAGGCGAATGCCTCTTTGGCACTGGCACAAGCAAGCGATGGCCGGAGTGATGCCAAGGTGCTGCTGGACCAGCCTTTTGAAAACGCGACGGCCTTATTCACGCTTGAATATGACCGCATAGTCCACCACTGGACGCAAAATTTAAGTGCCAAACAAACCGAGATCAGCATTCCGGTCAAGCAGGCATGGGCGCCGGGCATGAGTTTGCGCGCCGTGATCAGGCCTGCGAAAAACAGCTCCGATCAGGCTGGAAAAAACATCGTCACTCTGGATGCTTTGCTGGATATCGTCATCCCGAAAATCCGGAATACATCGCTGAAGGTCAACACGGCCAAACCGGAATATCGGCCAGGTGAAGAAATCGAAATTACGCTATCCAATACCTCCGATGGTTCCAGCATGGTCACGATGAGCGTGATTGACGATTCCGTTTATCAGCAAGGCAGTGAAATATGGGATTTCCAGAATCCGGACAACGATACCTGGCTGGGGAAATTGAAAGACTGGCAGACATCCACTTGGTATGGCATAGAAGCCTGGCGTTATGCGCCGAATGTATTTTTTCAAGAGCGGTTTTATTCCGAACGCGACAAGAGGAAAACTGAAGGCGAAACGGCACAGCCGGTGTCGGTCATTACGCGTTCCGATATCAGTGCAACGGGATTAAACAACGTATTCGACGTATTGAATGGCATTGTCGCTTCCGATGGTTCAGGCTTATCGACGGTTTCAAGCAATTTCAGTCGCACCAGATATGATGAATACGGCGGCAAGGAGATAGAAGCGGTAGAGGTTACCGGAAGCAGGATAAAACGCGCGGACGTCTACTACCGAGCTCCGGCAGCCAATATCGCCGGCATCAGGAAAAAATTGCCCTCCGGAAAACCCAAGCCTCGCATGCGAAGCCAGTTTATGGATGCCGCGTATTGGAATCCGGATATCGTGCTCGCGCCAGGCGAAACGAAAAAAATCAAATTCAAATTGCCGGATAATTTTACCCAGTGGCGCGTACTGGTTTGGGGCAGTGACGACAGCGACGGTTTTTCGTTGACGCAAACGACATTCAAGACCAATTTGCCGATTGAAGTGAGAGCGGGACTGCCGGGACAATTGTTCGTCGGCGATAAAGCGCGGGCACAAATTTCGGCACGCAATCAAAACGACCAAGCGGTTCTGGTTTCACTGGACACGACATTGGCCGGTGCCGGCGTGGAGCTCGATAAACATTCCAACGGAAAAGTGGCGGCCTATGAAGTTTTGGCACAGTCGCTGGACTTCAAGGTGACGCAAGTCGGCGGGATCGATATCGAGGCAATGGCGGATTCGGCTAACGGCTCGGATGGACTTTCGACCAGCGGGTTCGTGCAGTCCCGGATGGGCCATGAAAAAGTGAGCCAGTCCGGCTGGCTGGATCGGGCCATGCTGGACCTGAAAATTCCGAAATTGCCTGCGAGCGCCATCGATGCAAGGCTCGATGTAGAAGTGTCGCGCGGCTTCAGCACTTGGACCAAGGGTTGGTTGCGGGATTTGCAGGAGTATCCGCATCGCTGTTGGGAGCAAACCCTGAGTCGTGCCGTAGGTGCGGCATACGCTGACAAATATGATGAAAAATCGGACTGGCGCGATCGGAAGGACACCGTAAACGATGCCTTGCAAGTAGCCACGAGTTTCAAGGATGAGCAGGGCTATTACCATTACTTCCAGAATGAAAATTTCGAATGGGCTCGCGAACCGAATATTGCGTTGTCGGCCTACACATTGAAGGGCTTCAGATATTTGCAGACATTGGGCTACTCGATTCAGGCGGAAGAGACGCAAGAGCTCGAGCGCTTGCTGGCGAGCCATGTCAACACGGTAAGAATGTTGAATCCAGGCGATGAAATCACACATTCCTGGGAGACGCTCGCCATGTCGGCTGGCGCACTGGAAAGTGGCGACAGTCTTGATGCCAATGCGCTGGACAATATCTGGCAACATTGGGAAAAACTCAGCTGGTTCGCGCGCAGCGAACTGGTCTTGGCGATGTCGCGAAAACCGGGATTGGAAGAGCGGACGCAACAGGGGATCCGGCGCCTGCAAGCGGCGGGCGATAAAAAAGGGTTGCGGCAAATCATCGGTGACCAGCGCGACTTTTCCTTCTATATGGGCTCGAATTTGCGCGATCAATGCGCTGTCGTAGGAGCACTGTCCCGGCTGGATGGTTC
>CAZPCE010000316.1:0-3418 GCA_964584915.1 uncultured Arenimonas sp.
CGAGTCAGCAAAATGGCGGGTTTCAGAGCCTCTTCTTAAAGATTTACGAAGAATAGTGCCCAGGTATCGGATTTTTAAGGGAAAACTATTGCAAATTGCCTGGTGCGGTGGTTCAATCCCGCAATGCGCACTATTTCCACATCGCGAAATCTCTGCAAAACCGGCCTGCTGCTGATGCTCGTCCCGGCCTTTGCAAGCGCTGCACAGTTGCAAGATCTCAAGCTGCTCGCCATGGATGGTCAAACACAGGCCGAGATCAGCCTCAGCGAAAAATCGAACTACAAGGTTTTTACCCTTAGCAATCCGGAACGTTTGGTACTGGATCTGTCCGCGACCGCCGCTTCCGGGAACTTTAAATTGCCGGGTGCCAATGGCGTTGTCAGCAGAGTGCGTACCGGTCAGCCCGCGCCCGGTACGTTGCGGATCGTTTTCGATTTAAGCCAAAGCGTGCAAACCAAATCCCGAATCGAGGGTGCCGGTACGAATACGCGTCTGGTGATCGAGCTGATCAGTCCGAACGCGAAGCCTGCCCAGAATATTGCCGTAAATACCAATTCAACTCCGGTCAAACCATCCGAAAGCAAAGTCGCCGATATCAAGGCGGCGATGAAAGACGTGCTTACGCTTGAACCCAAGGTCGAAGTGAAGCAGGCGGTTATCGAAACCAAAGAAATCGAACAGGCAGACGTCAAGGTAGACAATAAATCTTCCGCTCGTTTTCCGGCGACCAAGACGGTTCAAAGCGTTTTGGGCAACAGCCACCGCGAATTGATTATCGCCATCGATGCCGGTCACGGTGGTAAAGACCCGGGTGCAACCGGCCCCAGCGGCGTGAAGGAAAAAAATGTCACGCTGGCCACCGCGCGCGAACTGGCGAGACAAATCAATGCCGAGCCTGGCATGAAAGCATTCCTGGTGCGTGACGACGATACCTTCGTCGTCCTGCAAGACCGCTATATGCGCGCCCGCAAGGCGCAGGCGGACTTATTCATTTCCATTCATGTCGATGCGGCTTTGAATGGTCAAGCCAACGGTTCATCGGTGTTTGTGTTGTCGTTAAAAGGTGCATCCTCGCAAGCCGCACGCTGGTTGGCTGATAAAGAAAACGCCGCTGACCTGGTCGGCGGCGTCTCTCTTGATGCGAAAGATAAAAACCTCGCTGCCGTTTTGCTGGATTTATCCCAAAGCGCCACCATGCGCGTATCGGAAGATGTTGCCGACGAAGTGCTGGGTTCATTGAAAGATCTCGGCAAGGCGCATAAACCGAATGTCGAACACGCCAATTTCGTCGTTCTGCGTTCGCCGGACGTTCCTTCGATGCTGATTGAAACCGGATTCATCACCAATCCAAATGAAGAACGCAAGTTGTCCGATCCGGCCCATCGTGAACGCCTTGCCTCGGCGGTCGTTACCGGTATTCGCGGTTATTTCTCCGAACAGGCTCCGCCGGGCACCTGGTTTGCCGCCCAGCAGGAACGCAACGACGAGAAGGCGCGTGGAATGCAATATGTGGTCAGTCGTGGTGAAACCCTCAGCCAGATCGCAACACGGCACGGCGTACCGATGGACATGATCCTGCTGGCCAACAACAAGCGCAGCGATGACGTGCGCGTGGGCGAGCGCCTGATAATTCCAGCGACGGCATCGGCACCCAAATAAGCTTGGGTGCGCCACGGGCGCGCCCTATGTATCATGTCGGTTGAACATTTCTGGTTACCCGACGTGCCGATTCGCCAATTACCCAACACCCTCATCAACCAGATCGCCGCCGGCGAAGTGGTGGAAAGACCTGCCTCCGTCGTCAAGGAACTGGTCGAGAACGCACTGGACGCCGGTGCCAATCGGGTGGATATCGAACTGGAAGAAGGTGGCCTGCGTTTAATCCGCATTCGCGATGACGGCAGCGGAATCGCCGAATCGGAATTGCCGTTGGCGATCCAGCGCCACGCGACCAGCAAGATTTCCTCGCTGGAAGATCTGGAAGAAGTTGCAACGCTCGGTTTCCGCGGCGAAGCACTGCCATCAATCGCATCGGTCTCGCATTTTTCTATCAGCTCGAAAACGTCGAACCAGGCCAACGGTGCACGGATAGAAATTACCGGTGGCGAAGTGCATGGCGTCGTGCCGCATCCACATCCACAAGGCACCACAATCGAAGTGCGTGATTTGTTTTTCAACGTGCCGGCCCGAAGAAAATTCATGAAGGCCGAACGTACCGAACTCAATCATATTGAAGACTGGTTACGCTCGCTGGCGTTGGCGAAACCGCTGGTCGAATTGCGGATTTCGCACAATGGCAAATTGATCAAGCATTATCGCCCGAATCAGGACTGGGCTGAACATCATCAAAGAATCACCGAAGCATTGAGTGAAGGCTTTACCCAGCAAAGTATTGCGATTGACCACAGCGGCGCCGGTTTGGGCTTGCAGGGATGGGTCGGTTTGCCGACGGCTTCGCGTTCGTCCGCGGACCAGCAATTTTTTTACGTGAACGGTCGTGCGATCAAGGACAGGCTGGTCGCACATGCCGTGCGCCAGGCCTATTCCGATGTGCTTTTCCATGGGCGCCACCCCAGTTTCGTTTTGTTCCTGACGCTCGACCCGCGCCGGGTCGATGTCAACGTGCATCCGGCGAAACACGAAGTGCGTTTTCGCGATGGCCGCCTGGTACACGATTTCATCTATCGCACCTTGCATGAAGCTTTGGCGGGCGCGCGTGCCGGCGCTGTGGAAAGCCGGGTCGAAAGCATCGGCAGCTATGCATTGAACGAAGCCGCGCCGACGCAATCCGGTTTGGGCTTGCCCGTGCGCGAAGCATCGGCAAATTACCTTTCACAATTTGCTTCGCTTTATCGCGCGCCGAGTTCGACCAGCGAACCTTTGCAAATGCCGGTCAGGGATGAAACCCAGGCGCCGCCATTGGGTTTTGCATTGGCGCAATTGCACGGCATTTTTATCCTGTCGGAAAACGAGCAGGGTTTGATTCTGGTCGATATGCATGCAGCGCACGAACGCATTACCTATGAGCGTTTGAAGGCCGCCAAGGATGCCGAGGGAATCCGCTCGCAGACATTGCTGGTGCCGATGGCCATTTCCGTCAGCGAGCGTGAAGCCGATGTGGCCGAACAGCATCATCAAGCCCTGGCCGAATTGGGATTTGAATTGAGAAGAAGCGGCCCGCAGGCCTTGAGTATCCGCGCCGTGCCCGCATTGTTGGCCGACCTGGATCCGAAAACGATTGTTCTGGATGTGCTGACGGATTTGCGTGAACACGGCAACAGCCAGACACTGGAGCAAACACGCAATGAATTATTGTCAACGCTGGCCTGTCATACTTCGGTTCGTGCCAATCGCCGTCTGACAATTCCGGAAATGAATGCGTTATTGCGGGACATGGAAGCCACTGAACGTTCGGGTC
>CAZPCE010000317.1:0-3403 GCA_964584915.1 uncultured Arenimonas sp.
GCTCGCCACTGCTTATGCGATCAAGGGCGTGAGTTATTCGCTCGGTGCCGCCTGCGCCACGTCGGCACATTGCATCGGCGCTGCCGCCGATTTAATTCGCCACGGACAGCAAGACATCATGTTCGCCGGCGGTGGCGAAGAAATCCATTGGGCCATGACCTGCCAGTTTGATGCCATGGGTGCGCTGTCGACAAAATTCAATGAACCGCCACAGTCTGCATCACGTCCTTACGATGCCGATCGCGACGGTTTCGTTATCGCCGGTGGCGGCGGAATTCTCGTGCTCGAAGAATACGAACATGCGAAAGCACGCGGCGCGAAAATAGTCGCCGAGCTAATCGGTTATGGCGTCACGTCCGATGGTGCCGACATGGTCGCGCCGTCCGGCGAAGGCGCAGTTCGCTGCATGCAAATGGCGATGAACAATATCAATAAGCCAATTGATTATCTGAATACCCACGGCACCTCGACACCGCTGGGTGATGTCACAGAACTGGAAGCCGTTCGTTCGGTGTTCGGCAATAACATTCCTCCGCTTTCCTCCACCAAGGGTCTTTCGGGTCATTCACTTGGTGCGGCCAGCGTGCATGAAGCAATTTACTGCTTGCTGATGATGCGTGATCGTTTCATCGCGGGCTCGGCCAATATCGCCACGCTGGATGAACGTGCGGAAGGTTTTCCGATTGTGCGCGAGACCCGCGAAGAAAAGATCGATACCGTGATGTCGAACAGTTTCGGTTTCGGCGGCACGAATGGTGCGTTGGTTTTCGGCAGGATCTGATTTACGCATTGCACTATCTTGTTCGCCGCGCTCAACCCTGTGCGCGGCGACTCATCGCGAGTATCTGGCGAAACATCGCCTGCACCACATCGGCAGGCAGGCCTCCCTGTTCCGCCCAGCGTCCGCGTTTTTCGATGAGTTCGGCTTCGCGCCCAGGGTCCAGCACCGGCGCACCGACCGCACGCTTGGCATGGCCGGCACGCGCACTCAGTTCGCAACGGCGTTGCAGCAAAGCGATCAATTCGCGATCGAGTTCATCGATATGCTCGCGCACTTCCTGCAAGGCCGGCGGCGGTTGGCCCAGATCGGGAAGGCTCATATCGGAAACAGGCAAGCCGGGCATTGGCGCTTCCAGCAATCTCTGATCGATCAAGGTCAGTGCTTCGATGAAGCGTTGCCGTGTGGAAGCGGCATAGGGATTTTCACTCTGGATTGCATTGAACAGATGACCGGCGTCGGAACGAACCGCCGCCATCGAGGCAGCCAGCGCGGCGAAGCTCGGCGGCGCCCAATGCAGATCCCGGTCGACACCCAGATCGAGCAAGCCGCGTGCGATGAAAAAAGCCATCGCATGCGTCAATGCCATGTAGCGATCATGGGCGGCGGGCTCCTGTTCATTGACTTCGCATCCCAGTGACTCGAACAGGCCACGCACCTGATTTGCGAAATCGGGATGCTGCGAACTCGGACATAACACGGCTCGCAAAGGTTCGGCCCGCGCAATACTCAGCGGACCAAAAAGCGGATGGCAACCGGCATGCGGAATGTCTTCGCCCAGAATGTCATCCATCCATCGGCATGGTCCCTGCTTCACACTGCAGACATCCATGACGTAATGTGATCGATTCAGTCGTGGCCGCAAATCATGCAGGACTTTTTCAAAAGCATTCACCGGCACCGCCACAATGATCAGCTCGGAATTCGCAAGCAGCTGATCAAGATTTTCAACTGCGTGCCCGGGCGGCAATTCAGCGGAGGGGTCCCAGCAACGCCATGCGTATCCACGTTCTTCGATTAATTCCGATAGTGCTGCGCCGAAACGGCCATAGCCGACAAATCCGATTTTTGTATTCGTACTGATATTCATGGATGACATTCTTTCACGATGATTTCAAATCTGGCGATTCAATGCGGCGCCGCAGTTGCTCAAGTGACGGCTCCAGTTCAATGCCATGTTTGGCAAGCCATTGACGATCAAACAGGGTTTGCTCGTAACGCTCACCCCGATCACAGAGCAGGCTGACGATGCTGCCGGTTTCGCCGCGATAACGCATGGCTTCGGCAAGCTGGAGGCAAGCGATCAGGTTGGTACCGGAGGAGCCGCCATAACGCCGACCCAATAACAGTTCAAGCAACCACGCAGCGGCACATGAGTCGGCATCGTTGATTTCGATAATCTTGTCGACGACATCGAACATGAAACCCGGTTCGACATGACTGCGACCAATACCTTCGATCAAGGTGTTGCAGGGTTTTGTTTCGGTGATGGTGCGTGTTTGCCAGGCTTGTGCGAATGCGCCATCCAGCGGTTCGGCGACGCAGAGTCGCGTAGGTAATCTCCGATAACGAAGATAGCGCCCGATGGTGGCTGAGGTTCCGCCGGTGCCGGCACCGCAGACAATCCAGGCCGGCACCGGATTGGCTTCCTTTTGCATCTGGCTCAGTATCGACTCGGCAATATTGTTGTTGCCGCGCCAGTCGGTCGCGCGTTCTGCCAGCCCGAACTGGTCCAGATAACAGGCGCCTTCAGCAAGAGCGCGCTCACGTGCATGTTGGCTGGCATCGGTTCCCGCCGGCACCAAATCGCATTCGGCACCAAGCGCCTGCAAGACGCTGATCTTGCGCGGTGTTGTGCAGTCGGGCATCACGGCGGTGAATTTCAATCCCAACAGACGCGCAAACCAGGCTTCCGAAATCGCGGTACTGCCGGACGACGCGTCAATCACCGACTGGCCTTCCTGCAATCGCCCATTGCAAAGCGCATAGAGAAAAAGCGAACGTGCCAGCCGGTGCTTCAGGCTGCCGGTCGGATGCGAGGATTCGTCCTTGAAATAGAAATCGATGCCGGGAAATCCCGCCAAATCCAGTTTCAGCAAATGGGTATCGGCCGAACGCGCGGCCTCCTGTTCGAGACGGGTGATGGCATCGTGTACCCAAATCCTGGCTGTATCATTTGGCCGCATAAAGACTCCGTTTCGGACAGAGTAATCCGTAGGTACGGGCCAGATTTTGACTTCGATCATGTCGGCGGCTCTATCCGCACACAAGAACCCGCTTTTCAGGCATCTGCCGCAATCAATTGAGCAGCAGGAAAAATATGCCGGCCGGATGATGCGCCCGCGCCACACTGATCATGAATGCGAACACCGATACGGCAGCGATAAAAAACAGGGCGCGGCTTTTCTGGCTGCGTCCGCGTTTCAAGGCAAAACTGCCGAGCACGATGTACACCACCAGCAGGATAATTTTTTCCAGCAGCCAGCCATTGGCGAACATCGCCGATGGCAGCATCGTGGCCAGCATCAGCGCGGCTGTCAGCAAGACCGTATCAATCCCGTAACTCAGGTAGCGCACTATCGGTGTCATCGCGATTTTCATATTGTTCAGTAGCATCAAACCGCG
>CAZPCE010000318.1:0-3349 GCA_964584915.1 uncultured Arenimonas sp.
TGGCGGAAAAGGGAATGCCGATTGAAGAAGGCACCTTGTATCCCTTGCTGCGCCGGCTGGAAACCCAGGGCTTGTTGCAGAGCGAGTGGAAACTCGAAGCGGGATCGCAACGACGCTATTACTCGTTGAATGCCGACGGCCGGGCATTGCTCGAAAAACTCACCGACTCCTGGCAAGGCATGAACGCCGCGATGAACGCGTTATTGAAAGAGGACAAAACATGAAAATGAATGCGAATGAGGTTGTCGAATCCTACGTTACCGATGTCGCCTTGCGGCTGCCACGCAAACAACGCAACGACGTCGCGTTTGAATTGCGTGCGCTGATCAACGAAGGCCTGCAGGACAAATCCGAGGAAACCGGTCGCGCCGTCGATGCCGCGACGGCAACGGAATTCCTGAATGCCTTTGGTCATCCGGAAACGGTCGCGGCTCGCTATCGTCCCGCCTTGAACATTATCGATCCTGCCGATGGACAAAAATTCTGGCGCGCCACTTCCATCGGGCTTGCGATTATCTGGGGCTTGGGTTTGTTGGAATTATTCCAAACCGCACCGGAGGTGGGCTTTCTCAATGCGCTCGCCAAATGGTGGATGGGCACGGTGATCGGTTCGCTATGGTGGCCCGGTGTACTGGTGGCAGGCTTCGGTATCAGTGCCTGGGCGGGTCGTCGCTGGCCGCAAAAAACGGCGTGGAAACCGAAAGCGAATGATCGTATTCGCGGTGGTCGCCTGGGTATTGTGATGGGGCTTATCGGCGTGATGTTCGGCTTGTATATTTTGGTCAAGCCGACTTGGGTACTGGATGTTGTTTGGGGCGGACACGCGGCACCCGTGGCGTATCAGGCACTTACCTACACCGACAGCTTTTTGCAGTTGCAGGGGCCGATCTTGTTCGTACTCATGTTGCTTTACATCCCGTTTTTTATCGCGGTGCTCGTGAAAGGTCGGCACACCCCAATGTTGCGGCGAATTGAAACCGCGTCGAGTCTGCTCACCTGTGCCGTCATGCTGTGGGCCATCATGGATGGTCCGATATTCATGACGGCAACCAGCGATGGCGTGACCAAGTCATTATTGCTGCTCATCGTGATTTTCTCATTGAGCGTCATGGCTATCATGAGGTTCCGCACTGTCAAGCCGACGCCGGACCCGCAGGTTCAAATCGGGCGATAAGCAAACGCAGCAACGCCGGTTTACAAGGCGGGATCATTCATCGGCATTCTTGCCGGTAAATGAGCCCGCCTTTTTGTTTCTGCGAACCTGCAAAGCCCGGTCACAAAAAAATTTACGCCGAATTTACGCGCAGCGCCGCTTGCCGCCTAGTGAATTTACGGGCCTCGCGCCCACACTTCGCACTTGTTTACAGCAACAGGTGCCAGCGATGACTACCCATAAAAAATCTCCTGCCACGGGCGAAGCGCGATGAGCGCTTTTCTGCTTTGGCTGTTAATCCTCCTGGTCGCGATCTATCTGGTCGTGGCAATGTTGTATCCCGACAAATTCTGAGGTGCGTATGTGGGAAGTATTCGTAACACTGGCGATTATCATCGCCGCTGCCTGGGCACTTGGCCGCTATATGTCGGCCGCGTTGGGCGACACACCGACGCGCATTGATCGCGTATTCGCGCCGATAGAGAAAGTTTTCTATCGCCTAAGCGGTATCGACGCGAATAAAGGCATGAGTTGGCAGGGAATCGCGAAAGCTTTTCTGGTCAGCAATCTGGTGCTCGCCGTCATCGTGCAAGCCATTTTCATGTTCCAGCATTGGCTGCCGCTGAATCCCGATCATATTCCCGGCATGTCCTGGGATCTGGCCTTGCATACGATGATCTCGTTCCTGACCAATACCAACCAGCAGCATTATTCCGGTCAGGCACAGCTGAGTTATTTTTCGCAACTGGCCGGCGTCGTAACGCTGCAGGTCATCACGCCGGCCATGGGCCTCGCGATTGCGCTGGCCGTTTTACGTGGCTTGTTTGGCGGCCGTAATTCGGCCACCGCAAAAGAAGGCCAGGTCCGTGATCTGGGTAATTTCTATGCCGACACCGTGCGCGTCACCGGTCGCGTGTTGCTACCTTTGATATTGCTCCTGTCGCTGTTGTTAACCTGGCAAGGCGTGCCTTCGACATTCGACGGCGCAAAACAAATTACACCGGTTGATGCGGCCGCCGAGGTGAAAGAACAAATCATTCCGGTCGGCCCGGTTGCACCGATGGTCGCCATCAAGCAACTTGGCACCAATGGCGGTGGCTGGTATGGCCCGAATAGTGCGGTGCCGCTGGAAAATCCGACACCGCTGAGCAATTTGTTTCAACTCGTTTCAATCGTTTTGATCCCGATGGCGATCGTATTCATGATGGGGCGCTTTACCCGTCGCCCCAAACTGGCGCTGCTGACATTCGGCGTAATGGCGTTCTTCTCGCTCGCCTTTATCGGTTCGGCCCAGTGGTCGGAATTGCAACCGAATGTCGCCGTTGAAGGCTTGGCGACATCGCAACCGAATATGGAAGGAAAGGAACAACGTTTCGGCCCGGCTTCCTCCGCGCTCTGGGCAACGCTGACGACGCAAACATCGAATGGCTCGGTCAATGCCATGCACGACTCATTGAACCCTGTCGCCGGTTTGGTGGCGATCAGCGGTATGCTGATCAACGGTGTCTGGGGCGGGATCGGCTGCGGACTGGTGAACTTTCTCGTCTATCTGCTGGTGACGGTATTCTTGTCCGGCTTGATGATCGGTCGTTCGCCGGAAATCTACGGCCGCAAATTGGAAGTCGGCGAGATGCGTCTATTGTCGGTGCTGGTTCTGCTGCAACCGGTGATCCTGCTGGCAGCAACGGCCCTTACCCTGTCGATACCGTCCATCACCGGAAATTCCAATCCGGGTTTCCATGGCGTATCGCAAGTGTTCTACGAATTTTCCTCGTCTTTCGCCAACAACGGTTCCGGCTTTGAAGGCTTGGGCGATGCCACCAAGTGGTGGAACCTGAGTTGCTCGGTCGTACTGCTGTTGGGCCGTTATGCCTGTTTCATCATTCCTCTTGCCGTGGTCGGTCGACTCGCGATGAAGCGGGTGGCGCCGGTAACAAGCGGCACGCTCAATATTGAAACGCCAACGTTTGCGATCACGCTGATTGCCGTGATCGTATTGCTGACCTTGCTTTGCTTCCTGCCGGTATTGGTCCTGGGACCCATCGGTGAAGCCTTGTCCTTGACTACAAGCATTTAAGGACCAACGAGAATATTATGAAAACCCAATCTGCTCATGGAATCAAAGCGCATCCGGTGTCGGTCGATTCGGCGCAAATCATTCAGGCCTGCAAGGCCGCACTGCTGAAGCTCAATCCA
>CAZPCE010000319.1:0-3349 GCA_964584915.1 uncultured Arenimonas sp.
CTAAGTCGCTACCACCTCAAGGTAGTGCGTCTACCAATTCCGCCATCTGGGCATGGTTGGCTTTATCGCTGCAGAGCGACAAAGCCGGCAAATTATATCAGCGTGAAAGCTTATTTGCTTCCCTGTTCTACAGGTTTTGCAGCTTCTTTATTGTTTTCAGGCGTAGCTGCGGGTGTTGCGGGTGGCGTTGCCACCGGTGCTGCCGGCACGGTGCTGGAAGGCAGCGTTAAATCAGGTTTTGCATCCGCAGGCTGAAGCGACGGAGCTTGAGGAACTTCCGAAGTCTGGGCCTTCTGCGCTGCCTGTTCTTGCGAGATTACGCCGCCTCCGAGAGTTGGCGCCTTGTTGTCATGGCTGACTTTCCACGACATGAAAAGACTCAATGCGAAAAAAACGATCGCCAGATTACGGGTCGACTTGGAAAGGAAATTCGAAGAACCTTTCGAACCAAAAACGGTGGATGATGCGCCTGCACCAAAGCCGCTACCGGCCTGGGCGCCGGTGCCCTGCTGCATCAGGATCATGACGATCATGGTCAACGCGGCAAGTACAAATAACACTTTTATCAGTATGTCCAACATATTCAAATCAACCTTAAATCAAACATTTATTGCGCGGCTGCAGCAATAATTGCCAGGAAATCTTGGGCGACCAGTGAAGCGCCCCCAATCAGGCCACCATCCACATCCGGCTGTGAAAACAGCTCGGTTGCATTGGCGGGTTTGACGCTACCGCCGTAAAGGATCGGCAGCGAATCCGCGATTTTAGCATCGTGCGCACGTAATTCGCTACGTATAAAGGCATGAACTTCCTGAGCCTGCCTGGGGGAAGCCGTTTTCCCGGTCCCGATTGCCCAAACCGGCTCATACGCCAGAACCGCATTCGAGAAGGCTTGCGGCCCGCAAACATGGAGCACCGCTTCAATTTGCCGCTGAATGGCCCATTCGGTCTGCCCCACTTCGCGTTGGTGCAATGATTCGCCTACGCAAAGTATGGGCATAAGACCGGCTTTTTTTGCCGCAGCGAATTTATGCGCTACCAGATCGTTGCTTTCTTCGTGGATGTGACGCCGTTCAGAATGTCCGACCAGACCATAACGGCAGCCAACGTCGACAATCATTTGCGCCGACACTTCACCGGTAAAAGCGCCTTGTTCATTGACGCTATGGTCTTGCGAGCCGAAAACAAGGCCGGAACTCCCGTAATGCTCGGTCAATTCGCTGAGATAGGGCATCGGCGGCAAAATGGCTATTTCGACGCCATCTGCGCGTGGCTGCGCAATGATCGCGTCAATCAATTCGCGGGCCAGCCTGCGACTGCCATGCAACTTCCAATTACCTGCCACAATTTTCTTGCGCATGGTCTAATCCTAATCTTGCAAAGGGTTGATCAAGTTGTGAATCATACTCTCTGCAGCATCCCCGGCAAAATAAAGGCGCAGCATGGACAGCAAAAAATATGCACTCATCACGGGAGCTTCCAGCGGCATAGGCGAAGCCATAGCACGTGAATACAGCCGACGCGGCAAGCCTTTGATATTGACTGCGCGTCGTACCGAAAGGCTTGAAGCGCTCGCAAAGGAGTTATCGGCGAATGCGCCATGCGTGGTCATTGCCGCCGATTTATCAGATCGCGATGCCCCGGACCATTTATTCCATCAGACGCAGGCACTTGGATTGGCTGTCGACACTCTCGTCAACAATGCCGGCTATGGCGTGCCCGGCCGTTATCTATCATCCAATTGGAAAACCCACGCGGATTTCCTCCAGGTCATGATCCATGCCGTCGGCGAACTGACCCATCTTTACCTCCCTGCGATGGAAAAAGCCGGCCACGGAAGGATATTGAATATCGCATCACTCGCCGGACTGGTGCCCGCCTCCGCCGGCCACACGATGTATGGAGCAACTAAGGCGTGGCTGATCCGCTTTTCCGAATGCCTCGCGCTGGAAACAGCACCCAGAGGGGTCCATGTGACCGCGCTCTGCCCGGGCTTCACCTACTCCGAATTTCACGATGTGAACGGAATGCGCTCGTCCATTTCGAAACTGCCCAAATTCATCTGGCTCAGCAGCGAGCAGGTCGCAAAAATCGGAGTGGATGCGGTTGAAAGCGGCAAAGCCAGGGTGGTTACAGGCCGCACCAACAAGCTAATCGCGCTTCTTTGCAAATACCTGCCGGACTGGCTATCGCGAGCATTGGTCGCCAGCAAATCGAAAGAATTCAGGAACATGGATTAAGCCTCGGCTTCCTGAAACGATTTAATCACCGAATTTCACACGCTCTTGATTGCCTGTACAAGCCAAGAAGCGTATCGTTTCACCAATTTCAACAATTACTGAAACTTCAGAATGAACCTAAGTCCACTGACACAGAGTTTCGTCCTGCACTTTGGCGAAATGGGCAGCCGCTGGGGCATTAACCGCACGGTGGGTCAGATTTACGCTTTGATATTTGTCGCCAACAGGCCGTTAAATGCCGACGACATCACCGAAAAACTCGGCATCTCGCGCTCAAACGTCAGTATGAGCCTGAAAGAGCTGATGGCATGGCGACTAGTCAGGCTGGAACACCTTCCCAACGATCGTCGGGACTTCTTCAGTGCCCCGGGCGATATCTGGGACATCTTCACGACGTTGGCCGAGGAGCGTCAGCGCCGCGAGGTCGAGCCCACCTTGTCCATGTTGCGTGGCGCCTTGCTGGAAACGCCCGAATCCAGCGAAGAACAACACGCCCAGGCACGCATGCGCGAAATGTACGAATTGATGGAATTGATGACGACCTGGTTTGCCGACGTCAGGAAACTCTCGCCAAAAACCCTGGTGAACCTGATGGCGCTCGGCGGCAAGGTCAACAAACTGTTGGAAATGAAAGACAAGCTTTCCGTCATTTCAGGCAGCAAAAAAGAATAAAAGGACGAAGTGATTTTTATGAAAGCGGAATTATTGATCGCGATCTCGGCCGGCATCCTTTTACTGCTCGGCATAGTGCACCTGGTCTACACGTTTTTCGGACCGAAGCTGAGGCCGCGCGATCCGCGGCTGATCGAAACAATGAAATGCGTAACACCGGTCATCACCAGAGAAACCACGATCTGGAAATGCTGGATTGGATTCAATGCCAGCCACAGCCTCTGCGCGATTTTATTTGCCTTGATTTATGGCTATCTGGCCATCCGCCATGCGGATTTCCTGTTTGACTCCTACTTTTTATTGGCAACCGGATTTGGCTTGCTCGCAAGCCTGGTCGTGCTTGGAAAACTTTACTGGTTCAGCATCCCGTTTCGCGGCATTACCATCGCGTTCGCCTGTTATTGCGGCGCATTGATACTGAATTTCACCTGATACAA
>CAZPCE010000320.1:0-3341 GCA_964584915.1 uncultured Arenimonas sp.
GCCAGTCGCTGACGGATATGTTCCTGGCTCTGTTTCAGGCCGTTCAACAAATCAATGGAAAAGCAGGGGTGGTAATGGTTTGTCGGCTCGGAATGCATGA
Source organism: uncultured Arenimonas sp. (assembly GCA_964584915.1). Classification (GTDB taxonomy): domain Bacteria; phylum Pseudomonadota; class Gammaproteobacteria; order Xanthomonadales; family Xanthomonadaceae; genus Arenimonas. Next base: position 101 of record CAZPCE010000320.1, read on the forward strand.
AGCACCAGTCGGCGCTTTGGCTTTGATGAGTTTCATGACGTACAAAGGACGGGTGGTCATTGAGCTGTAAGCGTTCAAGAAGGGACATGGTCGACTCCGGCGTTGGTGAGGTAGGGGGGTAAAGCGATTCTCTTGGCCCTGACTTGAGGGGCAGAAAGACTATACACCCGCTATTTTGAACCTGCACAAGCCACTCTCCGGAAAGTACCGGCCGATCATTCTTTATGTGTTCGTGTTCTCAGTTAATTGGTTTTGGGAGCATCCCTCAGTTCGCGCCGCAATATTTTTCCGACATTCGTTTTCGGTAATTCGGTGCGAAATTCAACAAAGCGCGGCAATTTATAACCGGTGAGATTTTCCTTGCAGAACGCTTTGACTTGCTCGACTGTCAGCGAGGGATCTTTTTTCACGATGACCACCTTCACCGCTTCGCCGGATTTGTCATCCGGAACACCAACCGCAGCAACTTCCAGTACTTGCGGCATCGTCGCGATGACATCTTCGATTTCATTCGGATAAACGTTGAATCCGGAAACCAGGATCATGTCCTTTTTGCGGTCAACGATATAAAAGTAGCCTTGTACGTCCATTTTTGCGATATCGCCAGTATGCAGCCAGCCCTCGGCATCAATCACTTTTGCCGTTTCTTCCGGTCGCTGCCAGTAACCATCCATCACCTGGGGACCGCGAATGCAAAGCTCACCCGGCTCGCCGAACGCCACCAGTTTGCCGTCATCGTCCATCAGGCAGGCATCGGTGGATGGAATGGGCAGGCCAATTGCACCGTTATACTCCGCCATGTCGAGCGGGTTCATGCAGGCGGCGGGGGAAGTTTCGGTCAAGCCGTAGGCTTCGACCAGTGTCACGCCAGTCACTTTCTTCCAGCGTTCGGCAACGGCACGTTGTACCGCCATGCCTCCGCCGAGCGATAGTTGCAAACTCGAGAAATCTATTTCATCGAAACCTTTGGTATTCAATAATCCGTTGAACAAGGTATTGACGCCGGTAATGGCGGTGAAGCGGACTTTTTTGAGTTCGGCAACAAAACCCGGCATGTCGCGCGGGTTGGTAATCAGGTAATTCAACCCGCCGAATTTCATGAAGACCAGGCAGTTGGAGGTCAACGCGAAAATATGATACAGCGGCAAGGCAGTGATGATGATTTCCTTGCCCGGTTTTATGTTCGTGCCGATCCAGGCAGAAGCCTGTTGCATGTTCGCCACCAGATTGCGGTGTGTCAACATGGCGCCTTTCGCGACACCGGTCGTGCCGCCGGTGTATTGCAGGAAAGCGATATCGGATGCACGGATATCGATATTCGGAAGCTGATGCCGGGATCCGGCCGATAAGGCATCATTGAATTTGATTGCGCCCGGCAGGCTGTAATCGGGAATGGCCTTTTTAATATGCTTGAACACGAAATTGATCAAGGGGCCTTTCGGGAAACCCAGCATGTCACCGACGCAAGTAGTAACGACTTGCTGCACGCTGGTTTCCTTGACGACGTCTGCCACGGTGTGGGCAAACATCTCCATCACGACGATGACTTTTGCGCCGGAGTCGACCAGTTGGTGCTTGAGTTCACGGGCGGTGTACATCGGGTTGGTATTGACGACCGTCAGGCCAGCCCGCAGGACGCCGAAAATCGCAACGGGATATTGAAGAATGTTGGGCATCATCAGCGCAACTCGGTCGCCTTTTTTAAGCTTCAGCTCGTGAAGCAGGTAATTGGCAAACTGCGTGCTTAAACGGTCCACTTCGGCATAGGTGATGGTTTTGCCAAAATTCGAAAAAGCGGGATTATCGCTGTACTTATCGCATGCACTCTTTAATACTGAGACGATGGAAGGGAATTCATCGACATTGATGGTGGCTGGAATATTTTTCGGATAACTCGACAACCACGGACGATCTTGACTCATGCGACCTCACTCCCTGTATTTCATTCGTTCGGCTCAGCCCCTGTCGGGCTTGCCTGTTAACCCGATTGGAGCATACCCCCGATGTGCTGGCAAGCGAGCAAGCCGCTGGCTTTGGCCTTTGCTGCTATTGCTTTGTTCAAGTTTGACCGGATGCTCCAAGCCGGCGCCGGAACAGGCTTTGCGGGAGAGTATCCAGCAGCTTGAACAAGCTGCGGTGAAGAAAGACGCGAGTGCTTTTTTCGAGTATTTCGCCGAGGATTTTTCCGGTTCGGATGGATTGGATCGCGATAATTTTCGTCGCTACGTTCAATTGATCTGGTTGCAGCACAAAGATATCGGCGTCCAGATGGGGCCGCTGGATGTGAAACTGATGCAAGACCGCGCCACCGTTAATTTCACGGTGGCGCTGACCGGCGGGAAGGGGCTGATTCCGGATCAAGGCCAGATTTACGAAGTGCAAACCGGCTGGCGTCTCGAGGGCGACGACTGGAAGTTGATTTCGGCAACCTGGAAGCCGGTTTTGTGATTTCCAGGCAATAAAAAAGCGGCCTGGGCCGCTTTTTTATTTTCAAGCGCGCAGTGGTTTAAGCCGCTTTTTTACCAGCCAGCTGACGCAATACGTAGTGCAAGATACCGCCGTGACGGAAGTACTCGATTTCTTTCGGTGTCAGCAACAGCACCTGGGCCGTGAACTCGACCGAGCTGCCATCGGCGCGTTTTGCCGAAACGTTCGCCACTTTGCCGGCACCGTCGTGCAAGCCGGTGATCGAGATCACTTCGTCACCTTTCAAACCCAGTGATTGCGCGTTTTGGCCATCGATGAATTGCAATGGTAAAACGCCCATGCCGACCAGGTTCGAGCGGTGAATACGTTCAAAGCTTTCGGCAATCACGGCTTTTACGCCCAGCAACATGGTGCCTTTGGCAGCCCAGTCGCGCGAAGACCCGGTACCGTATTCCTTGCCGGCCATCACGACCAACGGAACTTTGTCGGCTTGGTATTGAATGGCGGCATCGTAGATCGCCAGTTTTTCGGCACTGGGGTAATGAATGGTATTGCCACCTTCTTCCCCGCCCAGCATCAAATTCTTGATCCGGATATTGGCGAAGGTGCCGCGAACCATCACGTCATCGTTGCCACGGCGCGAGCCATAGGAATTGAAGTCGGTCGGGGCAACACCGCGGCCTTGCAGGTAACGCCCGGCAGGCGAGTTAGCCTTGATGTTGCCGGCAGGCGAAATATGGTCGGTGGTGATTGAATCGCCGAACAGGCCGCGAACACGGGCGCCGTGGATATCGTCACTCGTGCCGACCGACAT
>CAZPCE010000321.1:0-3335 GCA_964584915.1 uncultured Arenimonas sp.
TTTGGCATCGTCCGGATTGATTTCAGGATGTGGATTGGCAAGTGCAAAAATAATCGGGCGATCTTTCATCGTCGCGACCATTTCCGGTTTCAATACGCCGCCAGCCGAAAGGCCGAGGAACAAATCGGCATCCTTCACGATATCGGCCAATTTTCGCGCCGAAGTATTGCGCGCGTATCGGGCGATTTCCGGATTCAGGTTCGGGCGGCCTTCATACAAAACACCCTCGACATCGGACACGAAAATATTTTCGGGTTTCAGACCGAGTGACACCAGCATATCCAGGCATGCAATACCGGCAGCACCGGCACCGCTGGTCGCCAGTTTAACGTCCGCGATATTTTTGCCGACTACGAACAGCGCATTCAGGATGGCCGCACCGACAATAATCGCCGTGCCATGCTGATCATCATGGAAGACCGGAATCTTCATGCGTTCGCGCAATTTGCGCTCGACTTCGAAACATTCCGGCGCCTTGATGTCTTCCAGATTGATGCCGCCGAAAGTCGGTTCCAGACTGGCGATGATATCGACCAGCTTGTCGGGATCGTTTTCGTTGATTTCCAGATCGAACACGTCGATGCCGGCGAACTTCTGGAATAGCACTGCCTTGCCTTCCATTACCGGCTTGCCGGCCAAAGGTCCGATATTTCCCAAGCCCAGCACGGCGGTTCCGTTGGTGATAACGGCCACCAGATTCCCGCGTGCAGTGAGTGCGGACACCTGGCTCGGGTCAGCAACAATCGCTTCGCAGGCATGGGCAACGCCGGGCGAATAGGCGAGCGACAAATCGCGCTGCGTCACCATCGCCTTGGTCGGCACCACCTTGATTTTACCGGCCGGGGTTTGGGTGTGGTATTCAAGCGCGGCTTGTTTGAAAGCGTCTTTATCGGAATCGGACATGATGGTTCGGGTACTTTTTTGGCTGTATGACAGTGTAACGAAGTTTTGTGACATGTAGGAGCGCTACAAGCCCAACACCAAATCATCGGCATCGACATTGTCGAGCTTGATCTTGTTGGCGAACAGCGAGAATGCCAGCATGCCGGCAAGGCCGTTCGCGCGTTGAATCCATGGCGGCAAATACAGCGCTTCGCGGAGCACGCCTTCGTCGAACATCGGCTCCAGATCGAACACGTCCTGCAGACTCATTTTTCCGGCGAACAATAGTCGCGTCAGCCGCAGGCGCTTATGCCGCAGGCACCAGCGGAAAAACGTATGCACCGACAGCAAGCCATGCAGATAAACGGTGTCCTTGGTAAACGCGGCACCACCGGTGACCGGCACGCCGCGGAATACCCGCTGGGTGGAACTGAAACTGTCAGTGTCGTTTTGGCCTGCTTCAAGAAAAAACTGGAACACTTCCAGGAAATCGGCGCCATGCAACGCTTTATCGATGGCCAGAATCCGCAGGCTTATCCGCTTCATGCGTTCGATGTCGATTGCGCCGGTGATCAATTCGGCAAACGTCGCCAAACCTTCCTGCGTCGCGGTGATGCGCGGCGAATTTCTCGCCAGCGATTTGAAATACGGTTGCTCGCGGCCATTCAATGCCGTCAAGGAATGCACGAAGGCTTCGTGTTCCAGCAATTGATGGCGATCGTATTCGGTGAAACAGGTGTTGTCGCGCAAGCGGATTCGGGTCGGGCCGGCGGCAGCTTTCGCGATCAGGTTCGGATCCAGCTCGACATTCACCTTGTGGTGGATGAAGAAACGATCCAGCGCTTCCTGCAATTCGGTCTGCACGATTTCGGCCGATAAACAATAATCCGCTTCGATGCTGTTCAACTCGCTGTCGAGTTCATTGGCCAATGAAATGAAATGCTGGGCGGCGACGATATTGCTCGGACCATTGCCCGGCAAGGCATCGCCGGGACGGCCAAACAATTTGATCGAATAATCGGTGACTGCAGGCTTGCCGAGTGCTTCGAGCAAATGGGTGGCGTTGATCCAGCTGTTCGCGGTGCGTTGCACGTAACGCCCGAGGGGATGCTCGATATCGGCCGCCTTGGCAATACTCAGCAATTCTTCGCGCGTTGCGGTGTGCTGTTCGGGTTGATACACCACTTCCGGCAGCTTCCTGATGCCGCTGCGCCAATCGGCCAGGAATTTTTGCTGGACATCCTGGTGCCAGCTCACCGATTCCAGCAAACGGATACCGCGCACCGCTTTTTCCATGCGCTGGTCGAGACCGGCGTGATGTTTCACTTCGATGGAAAGCGCTTGATTCACCGGCGGCCGTATTTGTCTTTGGTTCTTTTCACGAAAGCGGCGTTTGCCGCTTTTGCATCGGCGCGGCGTGCCGCCAGCGATGTCGCGGCGGCATCCCGCTCATCGCGCAATTTCAGGTAATGCGCATAACGTTCGGCATCAAGACTGTCATCCGCCAGCGCCGCCAACACGGCGCAACCGGGTTCGTTGCTGTGGCCGCAATCACTGAAGCGGCATTGCGCGGCGAGGCTGTCGATATCTTCGAACGTGCCTTCGCTTAAATCTTCATCGCCGCTGAGTTTCAATTCACGCATGCCGGGGGTATCGATCAGGCAGCCGCCTTGCGGCAGCGCAATCAGTACGCGATGCGTGGTGGTATGGCGGCCGCGCGAATCATTGCCGCGGACTTCCTGGGTTTTCATCTTGCTGGTGCCGAGCAAGGTATTGGTCACGGTGGATTTACCCGCACCGGAAGAGCCCACCAGCACGGCGGTTTTCCCGACGCCTAAAAACGGATGCAGCACTTTCAAACTGCCGGCATCTTTCGCGTTCACCGCAAAAATCGGAATGCCGCCTTGCACGATTTCCTGCAGACTTTCCAGCGCCATTTCGACGTGTTCGGTCAGATCGGCCTTGGTCAGCACCAACACAGGGCCGGCGCCGCTGGCCTGAACAAGCAATAGATACCGCTCGATCCGGCGTGGATTGAAATCGCCATCCAGACCGCAGACCACCAACACATGGTCGATATTCGCGGAAATCAACTGGGCTTTGTAGTGTTCGCCGGCGGCGGCACGTTTCAACACCGAATGCCGCGGCAACAGGCTCAGGATGTTCTTGCAATCTTCGTCCAGCACTACCCAATCACCCACAATCGCGCGGATTTCCGGGTCGACCCGAGGCCGGGTCCAGGGCGCCGGCGGCTGTACGCGCAGGCTTTGATCAATCTCGGTCGCCACGACATAGGCGCTGCGATGCTGTCCCACCACCCGCGCCACCCGGCTACCAGTGGCGGTATCAACTGCTGCATTCAGGGTTGCGTCATCAGGCCAACCCATCTGGCGCAAGGCGGAAATATGTTCGGGATTAATCTGCATTGGCCGTATTCTAGCCCCTCCTGCACC
>CAZPCE010000322.1:0-3327 GCA_964584915.1 uncultured Arenimonas sp.
GCCGTTGAGTCGCTGTTCAATGTCAAAGTCGAAGCAGTCAATGTGGTCAATGTGAAAGGCAAGAGTAAGTCTTTCAAAAACCGTGCTGGCCGCCGTGGTAACTGGCGTAAAGCGTACGTTTGCTTGGCTCCCGGCCAAACAATCGACGTGATGTCCAAGGCTTGAGGTAGGTACCCATGGCATTAATGACATTTAAACCGACATCGCCTGGACGCCGCACAATGGTGCGCGTCTCGACGGCTGGTCTGCATAAAGGCGGCCCACTCGCAGCGTTGGTCGAAAAGAAAAGCAAGACCGGTGGCCGCAATAACAACGGTCGCATCACTACCCGTCATATCGGTGGTGGTCACAAGCAAGCGTATCGCTTGATCGATTTCAAACGCGACAAAGAGGGCATTCCAGCCCGCGTTGAGCGCATTGAATACGATCCAAACCGTACCGGCCATATCGCACTTCTGTGCTATGCCGACGGCGAGCGTCGCTACATCATTGCTCCGAAAGGCCTTCAAGCCGGTGATCAACTGATCGCAGGTAAAGATGCGCCAATCAAGGCCGGCAATGCATTGCCACTTCGCAACATGCCACTTGGCTCAACGGTGCATTGCATCGAAATGAAGCCTGGCAAAGGTGCCCAATTAGCCCGCGCCGCTGGTGCCGGTGCTCAATTGGTTACCCGTGAGGGTGGTTATGCAACCTTGCGTTTACGCTCCGGCGAAATGCGCAAAGTGCCAGTCGATTGCTACGCCACCATCGGTGAAGTAGGCAACGTCGAACACAGCCTGGAAAAATTGGGCAAAGCCGGTGCAAAACGCTGGCGCGGTATCAAACCAACCGTTCGCGGTGCAGCCATGAACCCTGTGGACCATCCACATGGTGGTGGTGAAGCGCGTGCCGGCCAAGGTAATCCACATCCTGTTTCACCGTGGGGTACTCCGGCCAAGGGTTACAAGACGCGCCATAACAAGCGCACTCAGAAATTCATCGTGCGCGATCGCAGGGGTTGATAGGCTATGGCACGTTCACTTAAAAAAGGTCCGTTCGTTGATCACCATCTCATCAAGAAGGTGGAAACGCAGGGTTCCAGCAAGAAGCCGATCAAAACCTGGTCGCGCCGTTCAATGATTCTGCCTGAAATGGTCGGTTTCACCATTGCGGTCCATAACGGTAAGGTCCATGTGCCCGTTCTCGTGAACGAAAACATGGTGGGTCACAAACTCGGCGAATTTGCCGTCACACGTACCTTCAAAGGTCACGGCGGCGACAAGAAGTCGGGCGGAAAATAAGGACTGACTCATGCAAGCTATTCTCCGCTCTACACGCATTTCGCCGCAGAAAGCCCGTTTGGTCGCTGACCAAGTCCGTGGCATGCCGGTGGCTAAAGCGCTTGATCTGCTGAAATTCAGCGACAAGAAAGCTGCTCATATCATCTACAAGGTGGTTTACTCCGCCGTCGCCAATGCTGAAAACAACAATGGCGCCGATGTTGATGATCTGAAAGTTGCAAGCATCATGGTCGACGAAGGTCCGATCCTGAAACGTTTCATGGCCCGCGCCAAAGGCCGCGGAACCCAAATCTTCAAGCGCACCAGCCACATTTCCGTGGTTGTTGGCTCCGGCAAGAAAGGTTAAGAACGATGGGTCATAAAGTTCATCCAACCGGTATTCGTCTTGGTATCTCCAAAGACTGGAATTCCAAGTGGTTCGCCAACAAGCGTGACTTCAGTGAGTATCTTGTCGCAGACCTTAAAGTCCGCGAAATGCTCCGCAAGAAACTCGCGCAAGCTGGCATCTCCAAAATTTTGATCGAGCGTCCGAACAAGACTGCACGCGTCACCATTCACTCGGCCCGTCCAGGCGTGGTGATCGGCAAGCGCGGTGAAGACATCGAAAAGCTGAAAGCTGATGTATCGAAATTGATGGGCGTTCCTGCGCACATCAACGTCGCTGAAGTTCGCAAGCCTGAACTGGATGCGCAACTGGTTGCCGAGTCTATCGCTCAGCAATTGGAACGCCGCATCATGTTCCGCCGCGCAATGAAGCGTTCGGTCGGTAATGCAATGCGTTTAGGCGCATTGGGCATCAAGGTGAATGTGGGTGGCCGTTTGAATGGTGCAGAAATTGCACGTTCGGAATGGTATCGCGAAGGTCGCGTTCCACTTCATACCCTGCGTGCCGATATCGATTACGGTACCGCCGAAGCATTGACCACCTACGGCATCATCGGTGTCAAGGTGTGGATCTACAAAGGCGAAATCTTTGATTTCAGTCAAGTTGGCCAGGAAAAAGTGGAAGAGCGCACTGAATCGCGTCCTGCCCGTCCTGCCCGCGATCGTGACGCGAGGTAATTAACCATGTTGCAGCCAAAACGTACCAAATATCGCAAACAGTTCAAGGGTCGTAATGACGGCTTGAGCTGGAGCGGTGCAGCTGTCAGCTTCGGCGAGTTCGGCCTCAAAGCCACGGAACACGGCATGCTGACCGCGCGTCAAATCGAAGCCGCCCGTCGTACCGTAACTCGTTACGTTAAGCGTGGTGGTAAATTGTGGATTCGCATTTTCCCCGACAAACCCGTCTCCAAAAAACCTATCGAAGTTCGTATGGGTAGCGGTAAAGGTAACGTCGAATACTGGGTCGCACCTATTCAACCAGGTCGCGTCTTGTATGAAGTGGAAGGCATTTCCGAAGAAATCGCACGCGAAGCCTTCCGCCTCGCCGCTGCCAAACTTTCTGTGAAGACCACCTTTGTGGTTCGGACGGTGCGCTAATGGAACTTAAAGAATTAATTTCGAAGTCTGAGGCTGATTTAAAAGCCCACCTGCTGGATCTGCAAAAAGAGCAATTCTCGCTCCGCATGCAGAAAGCCACGGGTCAAATGACCAAGACTCACGATATCCGCCGTGTGCGCCGCGAAATTGCTCGCTGCAACATGCTGCTGACTGCAAAGAAGTAAGGGCGAGCTATGAGCGAAACTGCCAAAACGCTGCGCACGGTCGAAGGCCGCGTCGTTAGCAATAAAATGAACAAAACGGTGACGATTCTCGTCGAGCGCCAGGTCAAGCACGCCCTGTACGGTAAGTACATGCGCCGTTCGACCAAGCTGCATGCGCATGACGAAGATAACGTCTGTAACGAAGGTGATGTTGTTCGCATCAGCGAATGCCGTCCGCTTTCGAAAACCAAGAACTGGCGCGTGGTGGAAGTCATCACCCGTGCAGCTCAATAACCTAGGAGACCGATCATGATCCAGACCCAAAGTTATTTGCTCGCTGCCGACAATTCCGGTGCGAAAGAAGTGATGTGCATCAAGGTGCTCGGCGGTTCAAAACG
>CAZPCE010000323.1:0-3325 GCA_964584915.1 uncultured Arenimonas sp.
ATAGCCAAACTTTTTGATCCCGGTTCGAGGCCGGTTCCGACATAGCGGTCGAACAGCAGCACTTCCCGCAGCAAGGAGCCCAGAGCACGCTTCAGACTGGCCTCAAGCGCCGCCCAAGGGGTATTTTCCGGCACGACCAGCGCGAGATCCCGGCGGACGGACGGAAACCGAGATAGCTCGTGCGCGACCGGAATTGCGCGTTCGGTCACAGCGGTAAAATCCAGTTCGAAGCCCAAAACCTCGGTGCCGATGTCACAAATTTTAACAAGGCGAGGATGCAGGTAGCCGAGCCAGCCGATTTTATTGCCTTGCAGCAGGATATTTGCGCTGCGGCCGGGATGGGAAAATGCTGCCTCCGAAGCGACAAATTCGACCGATAAATTCGATAATTTCAGCAAACTTTCGACATCGGCCTTCAGGTCATAAAAATCGGCTTCGGCATTTTTTATGCCCCACTGCTCGGCATCGGCGTTGCCGCAGATCACGCCGGCAATACGGCGTGTTTCAAGCGGTGCTGCGCCCTTCTCCGCAGCTTGATGAAATACACGACCCAGTTCGAACAGGCGAATGCGATTTTGCTGGCGTGCAAGATTGCGGCGTAACGCCTCCACTAAACCCGGCAACAACGAAGTACGCATAACGCCCAATTCGCTGGTCAGCGGATTCGCCAACGGAACCGAGTTGGCTTGCAAAGACCAGTTAGTTAAAAGTGTCTCGTCCACGAATGCGTAATTGATGTTTTCGATATAGTCTCGCGCGGCCAGCTGGCGCCTTACGCTGGCTTCATCCACCTTCGTTTCGGAAGGCGAAACCAGTGAAATTTGTCCAGATGGCAATGTCACCGGAATATTTTCATAGCCGTGAATGCGGGCGATTTCCTCGATAAGGTCTTCTTCGATCTCGATATCGAAGCGGCGTGTTGGCGGCGTAACCTGCCAGCCCTGATCGGCGCTTTGTACCTGCATGCCGAGCGCCTTGAATATACGCTCGACCTTGCCATCTTCTATCTTGATGCCGAGCACGCGTTGCAGGCGCGAACGGCGCAACAGAACTTGTACCGGCTTCGGCAAATGTCCGGGCAATTCAGCTTCGGTAATTTCACCGACATTGCCACCCATGATTTGCAGCACCAACTCGGTGGCGCGTTCTACCGCAATGCGCGGCATCGCGGGGTCAACGCCGCGTTCGAAGCGATGCGAAGCATCGGTATGCATGCCCAGCTTGCGCGAGCGGCCGATAATCGCGCTCGGCGCGAAATGGGCCGCTTCCAGAAATACTTTCGTGGTGTTTTCGGTAACGCGACTGTCGTAACCACCCATCACACCGGCCAAACCAACGATACGATCGGCATTAACGATGGCGACGAAGCCAGGGTCCAATTCAACGGTGCGCTCGTCCAGTAATTTGCATTGCTCGCCCGCTTTCGCATGACGCACGGTAATCGGTCCCGTCAGCTTGTCGGCATCATAGGCGTGCATCGGCTGACCCAACTCCAGCATGATGAAATTGGTGATATCCACCAGCGGGCTTATCGAGCGCAAACCGGCACGCTTCAGTTTTTCGGTAAGCCAGAGCGGGCTTTTGGCCGATATGTTCAGACCTTCGACCACACGACCGCAGAACCTCGGACAATCGGCTCCTGCTTCGAGTTTCACTGCGATTTTTTCGGAAGACGTCACGTTCGCTTCCGGAATTTGCAGCGCTTCAACTTGCGCGTCAAACGCCGCAGCTACATCGAATGCAACGCCGCGCACGCTGAAACAATCGGCGCGATTGGGCGTGAGCTTGAGTTCAAAACTTGCATCCGGCAAGCCCAGATATTGCGAGAGCGGCGCACCAACAGGAGCATCGGCGGGCAACTCCAGCAAACCGGAAGCATCCGGATCAATCATCAGTTCTTTAGCGGAACACAGCATGCCGAACGATTCGACGCCGCGCAGTTTTGCGGGCTTGATTTCCAGACCGCCAGGCAAAATCGCGCCAACGGTCGCTAGCGGCGCCTTCAAGCCAGCGCGCGCATTTGGTGCGCCGCAGACAATTTGCACGACCGCTCCGTTACCGATATTGACGCTGCAAACTTGCAGACGATCGGCTTCCGGATGTTTTTCGGCTGAAAGTATTTCGGCAACGAGCACGCCATTCAGTGCTGCGCCGATTTCTTCCAGCGCTTCAACTTCCAGGCCAATCGCCGTCAATCGCGCAGATAACTCTTCGCGTGTGGCATCAACTTTTACATGTTCGCGCAACCAACTTTCCGGGAATTTCATTCTTTATTCCGTAGGGTGCGCCTTGGCGCACCGGTTAAACATTGTTATTCACCTGGTGCGCCACAGGCGCACCCTATTCAAATTTTCATGCAAATTGCTTCAAAAACCGCATGTCGTTTTCAAAGAAACTCCGCAGGTCATTGACGCCATAACGCAGCATCGCGAAACGCTCAACGCCAAGACCAAACGCAAAGCCCGAATAACGTTCCGGATCGATGCCGCAGTTCCGCAACACATTAGGATGAACCATGCCGCAACCCAATACTTCGAGCCATCGCGTGCTGCCGTCTGGTTGTTGCCAGGCGATATCCACTTCCGCCGAAGGTTCGGTAAAAGGGAAATAGCTCGGGCGGAAACGCATTTCGAAATCGCGCTCGAAAAATGCGCGGACGAATTCGGACAATGTGCCTTTCAAATCGGCGAAGCTCGAGGTTTCATCGATCAGCAAACCTTCGACCTGATGGAACATCGGGGTATGGGTTTGATCGGAATCGGAACGGTAAACCTTGCCGGCTGCAATCATGCGCAGCGGCGGTTTGTTTTCGGTCATGAAGCGAACCTGCACGCCGGAAGTGTGGGTACGCAGTACTCGGCCATCGGGAAAATAAAAAGTATCGTGCATCGCACGCGCCGGGTGGTGCGGCGGGAAATTCAAGGCTTCGAAGTTATGAAAATCGTCTTCGATTTCCGGGCCATCGGCCAATTGATAGCCAAGGCGAGCGAAGATATCGGTGATGCGTTCGAGCGTGCGCGATACCGGATGCAGATTGCCGCGTTCGCCACCTCGACCTGGCAAGGTGATGTCGATTTTTTCCGACGCGAGGCGATGTTCGAATGCGGCTTCTTCAAGCGCATGCTTGCGTACAGCGATCGCTTCCGCCAGTTGCTCCTTGGCACGATTCACCGCCTCGCCGGCCAGCTTGCGCTGATCCGGCGGCAATGCGCCAAGTTGCTTTAATTGATTGGTAATGCTGCCGGATTTGCCCAGCAAGTTGACGCGCAGTTGATCGAGCTCATCCAGTGTGCTGCTGGCTTGAATGCTTTGCAGCGCTGATTGA
>CAZPCE010000324.1:0-3306 GCA_964584915.1 uncultured Arenimonas sp.
TGTGGGATGAATTCTGGATGTGGTGGGAATCCTGATCGGTTCCCGCCTCTATCTGCATTGATCATAAAATAGAAATCCTGATGAAGAACCAGATCGCCCACTACCAATTGGTTTCCGAACTTGGTCGTGGCGGCATGGGCGTAGTTTACAAGGCATACGAGCCGGCGCTCGAACGCTATGTCGCGATCAAGGAATTGTCTTCATCGCTCTCGCATGATCCGGATTTGGTACAGCGCTTCGTTCGCGAAGCGCGTGCGATGGCGGCATTGAACGACCCGAACATCATTCAAATCCATTTCATCGGACAGGATGGTGAGCAACCGTATTTCGCGATGGAATTTGTCGACGGCGAGAGCCTGTCTTCACTGCTCGAACGCGAAGGCCCGTTAAAAACAAGCGATGCCCTGAAGATTTGCCAGCAGGCGGCCCGCGGGCTTGCCAGTGCGCATGCGCAAGGCGTGATTCATCGGGATATAAAGCCTAGCAACCTGATGTTGAACAAGCGGGACCAACTCAAGATTGCCGACTTCGGGATTGCATTCACGCAAAAAGATTTTTCGAAAAAGCTGACGGCAACGGGCGACGTTGTCGGCACGCCCGGTTACTTGTCGCCTGAAGTTTGCCTCGGCAACCCGGTCGATGCGCGTTCGGATTTATTCGCGCTCGGGATCGTACTGTACGAAATGTTGAGCGGGCAGATTCCGTTCAACGATCCCAGTCCATTGAAACTGATGTTGAGCGTGGTGGAATCGGAAGTTCCCGACATCCGCAATTTGAACCAATCCATCGAGCCCGAAACGGTCGAGCTGTTAAACAGATTGCTGGCAAAAAAACCGGACGACCGTTTTCAATCCGCCGAGGCATTGCTGCAGGCAATTGCGAAACACCCGGCCATTACCGACCAGGTATTGTCGGTGCATGCACGCCTGCCGGCCGGAGCCGCAAGTACGATGCTGGCCACGCCGGGCTTGGCGAAAGCAATGAACAGGATTTCGGAAAAAGGCATTGCCAGTAGCAGCGTCCACCCTTCCACTCAAAAACAGAAGTTTTTATGGCCTGCCATTGCCGTCTCGCTTTTGATTGCACTGACGGGCCTGATTTGGTCGTATCGTGGCGGAGTAGCAGTGCCGGAGATCAATCCCGAGAAAGCTGTGTCGGAAATGCCGAAAGCTTCTGATAAGCCTGCTGAAATGATTATTTCCGAACCGGAAACTGCGACTCGCATAGCGCCTGCTGTCGAAAATCAGTCTGTTCCCGAACAAGCAACGCCCGAACGCGCAACAAACCTGGCGCCCGAAAATAACGTCGTGATCGCTAAAGAGAAACCCGCCAAAAACGTAAAGCCAGTCGAACCCGCGCAATTGATGCAAAAATACGGCGAAGTCTATCTTGGACCGCAAAACCAGGAAGTTTCGGTCGCGGAAGTCGAGGGCGAAAACATCGCCTATATCAAAGTCAGCGGCATCAATAGCCCGTATGACGGGAAGGTCATCAAGACAATCCCTCGTCCGGCTGCATACGACGGCAGGGATTACGCCATCCAGTACGAAGGCAGCGACTATGTTGTGCTGGTAAAACGCAAATATAGCGGGCGTGACATGTATGTCGCACTCTTTCTGCCGGGACTGGGCGGTGAAGTGAAGCTCGGCTATGACGGCACCTTATCCAGACAGCTGGATACGAATGCGATTCGCGACCAATTTCTAGTTCAGAAGCAGTAACGTTAATCATTGATCGTATGGATCAGGGTACTGGATGATCATTTCCCACAAACACAAGTTTATTTTTTTCGCCATTCCAAAAACCGGTACCCATTCGGTACGGCAAGCATTGCGTGAACATTTGGGTCCCGAAGATCTGGAACAGGTGGGCCTCTTTGTACAGAAACGGTTTTCATTTCCGGAGTTGAAGGACTTCATTTCCGGCCACGTAAGCGCGAGGCAAATACGGCCTGCCGTCGGCGACGCCATATTCAACTCCTATTTCAAATTCGCTTTTGTCAGGAATCCGTTCGATCGTTTTGTTTCCTATTGCTCGTTCATGAGCCGCGATAATGGCGCCTTCCTGGCCCAGCCGAAAGCGTTCATGAAGCATGTGATCACGCAGGTAAAACCGGTCGACCATTTGCTTTACAGGCCACAGAGTTACTTTGTCGTCGACGATGCCGACAGGCTCGCGATTGATTTTGTCGGACGGAATGAATCCATGCAGGATTCCTACAATGAAATCTGCAGAAAACTGGGGATTCCCACCGCCCAGCTCGGTGTCGTGAACAGTTCGCAACACAGGCCTTATATGGAATATTATGATGAGGAAACATATTCCCTGGTGGCCGATTTGTACGGCAAGGACATCGACATATTCGGATATCGGCGAGAGCAATGAAGACTAATCCACGTAAAGCGACATCGGTGAAATTCCTGGGCGAGCTCGATGTCAGCGCTCTGGCGAATGCCGTCTCGAACATACCGGCTTCAGTCTGGGACACCGAGAATTCCCATAAGCCGAATAAATTCGAAGCATTGGACAAGACTCAACATATTGTTTTTCGCTTCGTGAAAACCGTGCAGGACCATAAACACTCCTATGACTTGCCCTTGTGGGCCGCATGGGCCGACAAAATCATGCCGGTAATGGAAGAAGCCACCAAATCTTACGGTTATAAGCGGGCGATCTATCCCAGGGTGATGCTGGCAAAAATGGATCCGGGCGGCGTGATTCATCCTCACGTGGATGCCGGGCCAGCAGCAGGGTTCCCGCATAAAATCCACGTGCCTTTGCAGACCAATCCGCAGGTGCAGTTCTTCGTCGAGCCCAACTACTACCACTTCGAAGTCGGCAAAGCCTACGAGGTCAATAACCGAGTAACGCACGCCGTTAAAAACGAAGGCGAGACTTCACGCATCCACCTGATTTTCGAATACTACGACCTGGATCAGACGGAACCTTATTAGCTTTTTTATGGGAAGGCTCGTTGCTTTCGATCGGCTTTTTTTGCTTTATTAGGTCTTTATCCCGCCCCAAAACAAAACCCCGGCTCTTTCGAGACGGGGTTTGTTTTGAATAGAACCCTGACGATGACCAAAGTTTAGCCCGATGGGTATGCAAGCAAAGAATTGCCATTCTTGCTATTGATTAAGTGCACGGCTTTGCCGCCCACAGTAAAACGCCACCCATTGGGTGGCGTTTACCTTTAAATAAAACCCTGGCGATGACCTGTTGCGGGTCGCCGCTACGCGGCAACCGCACATAGTAAAACGCCACCCATTGGGTGGCGTTTACCTTTAAATAAAACCCTGGCGATGA
>CAZPCE010000325.1:0-3296 GCA_964584915.1 uncultured Arenimonas sp.
GCATACACCGATGTTCCCTTGCGGTTGAAATCGCCTTCCAGGCCATGGCCCACGGCTTCGTGCAACAACACGCCGGGCCAGCCAGGTCCGAGAACGACGGTCATCGTGCCGGCCGGCGCATCGTCGGCATCAAGATTGACCAGCGCTTGTCGCAATGCTTCTTTCGCGATTTCCTGAGGACGCGAATTCGAAAACAGCTCTTCGTAGGCGAAACGTCCGCCGCCGCCGGCATAACCTGACTCGCGACGACCGTTTTCTTCGACGATCACCTGCACGTTGAAACGCACCAACGGCCGGATATCCGAAGCGAGAATACCGTCGCTGCGTGCAATCAACACCGTGTCTACCGCACCGGCCAGACTGACAATGACTTGTTTGACGCGCGGATCCAGTGCGCGGACGAAAACGTCTATCTCGCGAAGAATATTGATCTTGTGTTCCGGCTTCATCGTTTCGATTGGATCAATCGGCGCATACAACTCGCGGCCGGGTACCACGATGCGCTGGCCGGCATTCGATTGCGAACCTTCGCGGCTGATTGCACGCGCTGCACTCGCCGACTGGATCAACGCTTCGCTGCGGATATCGTCCGAGTAAGCGAAACCGGTTTTTTCGCCGCTGATCGCGCGAACCCCGACGCCCTGCTCGATCGAATGCGCGCCGTCCTTCACGATGCCGTCTTCGACGGTCCAGTTTTCACGACGACTGTGCTGAAAATACAAATCGCCGAAATCCACGCCCGGGCCCATCAACGCGGAAAACGCCGCATCCAGATCCGACAGCGCCATATTGGTCGGCGTCAGCAAACGGGATTGGACCAGACTAAGGGAATTGCTCATTGGGATTTATCTCGATTTTGATTATGGGCCCGCACTGTCGGGCTTGTTTGAATTTGACGATTTGGCCGGACCTTTTTCGATCACGTCCACTTTCGGTTTTTTCCACGGCCCGGTTACATGATAGACCGTGCGCGCGGTTTGCTTCAGCGGTTTTTGCAACACGGCCTGGGCGGCGACACCCACCGCGGCACCGGCGGGGCCGCCTGTGAGCATGCCAAGCGCCGGCAACAAACCACCTGCTTTCGGCAGCACTTCAATTCGCTGATCGTATTCCTGCTTGCGTACATCGGCAGTGCCGCTGATTTTGATCTCCGCAGCGGGGCCGTTGATATGCAAATTCCTGGTGTTGGCGAGACCATCGGAAAAAACGATATCGCCTTGCATGGTATTGAACGAAAAACCCTTGGAGAAAAAGTCGCTGAAATCCAGTGTCAGTCGCCTTGGAATTTCCGCCAGACTGATCAAGCCCAGAATGCGTCCGGAACCGCCCGGTTCGACATCGAGCAAACGGCCTTCGCCCACTTCCACTTTCAGTTTTCCATTGAGGTTGGCAAGGCTGATTGCACCGGGAGAACCGGGCCATGAGGCGTCAAGCGATGCCTTGGTTTTGCCATTTTGGATCATGCCGACGAAACCCATCGCGTCCATCATCTTGCCGAGGCTGTCGGTGGTGAAATCCAGCTTGAGATTCGAACGCGTTCCTGCTCCCTGTTTGATCCAGTCGCCAGTGGCGTTGATGCTGAAGTTTTTCGATTTGGTAATGAATCGGTCTATCCGCATGCCGTTGCTTGTTTGCGTGGTCTGCATGTCGGTTTTGCCGAGTTGCGATACGCCGACGCGCAAATCATCGATGCTGAATTTAAGCGGCGGAATTTTCGACGGGTCGGTATCGATCACGACTTTGGCAGCAGCCACGGGAGCGGCAACCGGCGCGGCCACGGCCCCTTGCATATACAATTTTCCAAAATGACCCAGCACGCCGTTCTTTGCATCAGCCGCAATATCAATCGTGCCGGCTATGCCGGTACCGTCGATTTGCAGGCGGGTACCCGCAGGGTTTTTATTCAACAGTAATTTGCTATTGGCGAAAGGCTGATCGAGAAAAACAAGTTTGTCGGCAAGCAGATTCACTTCGTTCAGGCCGGAAGCGCCTTCGCCGCCACTGGCAAACGCCATCCATCCTGCGGCATCCAGTTGATTTACGCGGCCTCTTGCCACCAACCCTTTTGCCGGAAGATTCAAGCCCGCATCGCCGCCGAACTGCAACAAACCATTCATTGGCTGATTGATTTTTTGTGCGGCACGCATGTGCAACACATTGCCGTAACGCAATACGATGAATCCCTGGTCAAGCGGAATCGCGCTGTTGATTTGCAAGGGCACGCTTTCGGATGCCGTCTTATTCAGGGGCGCGGGCAAATCCAGTTGCGTACCGATCAAATCGGAACTCAAACTGAGCTGTGACGGCAGCGTTTTACCGTTTTCAGCATTGGGAATATTGACGCGTACCGACCAGTTGCTGCTGCCATCGAGATAGGGTTTCAGCCAGGCCACGTTTTCATAGCGATTAAGCAAACTCTGGCTTGCGAGGTTACCGTCCAGCGCCGCGACGGCGGCCAACTTCGGATCCTTCGTGAAACTGCCGACCGACAAATTGAACACCGCAGGACGTTTATCGAACATCACCTTCAGATTTTCGGTGGCGAAACCGGTGTGGTCGAAACGCGTGCGTCCGGCAACCTGGCTAAAGGCAATATTCCAGCGCGAATCGGTCAGCACGGCATTTTTCAAATCCAGCGTGCCCGCGATTTTGGTTTCACCCATTTCCTTCTTTAACGGAATCTGCAGGTTAAGTGCGACTTCGTCCAGGCCGCTGACAGTACCTGCCCTGACATGTTCACCGTATTTTTTTTGCAGCGGACTGGCCAATACCAGGCTCCGCAGATTCTCCGCCTTGCCGTTTGCCAGGATATCGAGATTCAACATCGGCGAAGCAAAATCTTCGATGCCGCCGGTTACCTTGCTGATCTTGTTGTTCATCAGCACGCCGGCACCGACCAGACTGAAACCCGGGCCATCGAAAGCAACATCGATATCGAGCGGCTGCGCGACCGGCCACTCGGGATGGAATTTTATTTGCGCATTGCGTATGCGTGCGCGCGCGTCAAAAACGCCCTCCTTGTTCCGGAATGGCCAATCGTTCAAATCGCCGTTCACCACGATTCGGCCATCGAGCACATCGCCTTTAATCAATGCATCGTCCAGCCACTTGATCGTGGAAGGCGGCATCTTGTGCATGATCCAGAATTTCTTTGCCTGCGTGAAACTGACCGGCTGCAGATCCGCCGCAAGATCCAGTGTGGGCGCCGTGCCGTCGCCCTGAAAACCCATCTGGAAACGGGTTTTCACGCCGATATCCGGGCCGCTGATTTGCAAGGCGCTGGTACCGACGGTCCA
>CAZPCE010000326.1:0-3283 GCA_964584915.1 uncultured Arenimonas sp.
CATGACGCAATTGGTCAAGCGCGACCGGGAATTCAATTCCGACGTCAGCCATGAATTGCGCACGCCGCTGGCCGTGATTCGCGGTGCAACAGAATTGTTATTGGCGAATCCGGAATTGCCGGAGAAAACCAAACTGCGTTTGCAGCGAATCGATCGCGCGGCATTGCAATGTACCGATTTGACTACCGCCTTGCTGATGTTGTCGCGTAACGAACGCGGCATCGGCAATACCGATATCCACAAGCTTGCCAATAATCTGGCCGAAGCCAATCGCGCACAGATGACCAACAAGCCGGTGCAGATCGTCGTGGAAGGCCTGAATGACGTATTCGTCAATGCGCCGGAAGCCGTATTGTCGGTGGCACTCGGAAATCTGATCGGCAATGCCTGCAAATATACCCAGGAAGGCGAGGTTCGCATCGTCGTCGAAACCGACCGCGTGATTATCCAGGACACCGGCCCGGGTCTGAGTGAAGAAGATGCCGCGCGTCTGTTCGAACGCGGTTATCGCGGTTCCGGAATCGGCGTCACTACGGGTGGCGGAATCGGTTTGTCGATCGTGCGCCGCCTTTGCGATTTGTACGAATGGAAAGTCAGCATCAAGCCGCGCGAAGAGAGTGGGGCCGAAGCCTGCCTGGTATTTGATACCGCGAAATAATGTAGCCCGGGTCGTAGCTCGATCTGCCCCGGGATTCTCTGCGATTCTGTCTAACAGTAAGAGTAGAGGCGCAGCAAGCTGCGCCCCTAAGATCACAATACCGTTAAATCGGCGTCAGCCAATTACGTTTGTCCGGTGTTTTGCCCGAGAACAACCCAAAGAACAGATCCTGAATTTTCAGCGTCAGCGGACCCGGTTTTCCAGTGCCGACCTGGCGGCCGTCTACCGAACGGATCGGCGTGATTTCGGCCGCAGTGCCGCACATGAAAAGTTCGTCGCACAGGTACAGGAATTCACGCGGAATATCGCGTTCGATCACTTCGATGCCATTGTCTTTCGCCAGCGTCATGATCGTGTTGCGGGTGATGCCGTTCAACAACGCGGCACTGATCGGCGTCGTATGCAAAGCCCCGTCGAATACCAGGAACAAGTTTTCGCCGGCGCCTTCCGACAATAAACCGGTCGATGCGAGCGCGATGCCTTCGCCGAAGCCGAGGCGTCTCGCTTCGCGCGCAATCAATTGTCCGGACAAATAATTACCGCCGGCTTTTGCGCCTGTTGGAATCGTGTTCGGCGCCATGCGTTGCCAGCTTGATACGCAGGCATCGATACCCGCTTCCAGAACGCCTGCACCAAGATAAGGACCCATGTTCCAGGCGGCGACCGAAACGCTGGTCGGGCAATCGGCCGACAAGCCGAAACCACCGAGGTCGCGGAATGCGATCGGACGCAAGTACGCTTTTCCGAGATCGTTGGCCTTGATCACTTCATGGCAGGCGGCGTTGATTTGATCGAGCGTGTAGGGAATAGGCATCTCGTAGATTTTTGCCGAATCGAACAGCCGTTTGTTGTGATCGTTCAAGCGGAAAATGGCGTGACCATTTTGCGTTTCGTAGCAACGAATGCCTTCGAAAACCGAAGAGCCGTAATGCAAACCATGCGCCATGACATGCACTGTCGCCTCTTGCCAACGTTTGATTTCGCCGTTGTGCCAAATGTAATCGGGATAGGTTTGTGTCATGACGGCGGGGCTCCTGGATGAAGCCGCCATTTTACCTGATTACGGCTCCCTCAGAAGCGTACCCAATAGCATTGCAGGTATTTTTCGAGGCTGAAACGGAAGGTGCCGATCTCGGTCTGTTTTTTATTACGGTAGTAGTCCACCCGAATACCATACGGTACCGGCGGGCCCTTGGAGCGTGCTTCGATGATGTTGCCATCTTCGTCAAATTGCACTTGCGTGCTTTCGGCCTCGGGGAACAGCAAATCCGCCGATATCAGCGATTGATAACTCACCTGATTCAACTGGTCGAGCCGCTTGTTGGCCTGCGCGGTGTCGTTGCCGCTCCATAAAAACAAACCGGCAGCGCGATTGATATCGCCGGTTTCCAGCGCGCCGCGTAGATCCCAGAGCAAATCATCCGGCGTGCGGGCGCAGGTGCGTACCGAGCTGTAGCCCATATTCCCGGCGGGCTTCGGGAGGTCCTTGAGTACCGCATCAATGTCTTCGCATTTTTTATCGGTATAGATAATTTTGCCGGCGCTGTCTTCGCAGCGGTTGATCGCTTGCGCGGACGCCGGCTGTGCAACGAGGGCACAGGCAAGATGCAGAAGGATGCCGAGAAGAATAAAACGCATGCGCCTAGACTAGCGCGACTTCAGATCAGACGCGAGAGCACCGATTGCGTAGGTTTGGCGAGGTTCAGCGTGTAGAAATGCAGTTCCGGCACGCCGCTGGCGATCAGGCGCTGACACATGCCGGCAATCACGTCTGCTCCAAACTCGCGGATGCTCACGGCATCGTCGCCGTATGCCTGCATGCGCTTGGTGATCCAGCGCGGAATTTCGGCGCCGCAGGCTTCGGAGAAACGCTTTAACTGCGTAAAGTTCGAGATCGGCATGATGCCGGGAATAATATCCTGCGTAATGCCTTGCTTGCGTGCCGCCTCGACAAAATAAAAATAGGCATCGGCGTTGAAAAAATACTGCGTGATGGCACTATGCGCGCCAGCCTGTATTTTCTCCTGGAAACGTTTCAGGTCATCCAGAGCGTCTTCCGCCTGCGGATGCATTTCCGGATAGGCCGCCACTTCGATACGAAAATGATCGCCGTGCTCTTCCCGGATAAAACGGACCAGGTCCGCGGCAAAACGAAAATCGCCGCTACGTGCCATGCCCGAAGGCATGTCGCCACGCAGTGCAACCAGGCGGTCACAGCCGAGCGCCTTGTAAAGTTGTAAAAGGTTGGAAATTTCTTCGCGCGAACCGCCCATGCAGGAAAGGTGAGGCACGCCGTTCAAGCCGTGGGTTTGCCTTAATTCACGTACCGTCTCGGGCGTGTAACTCAATGTCGAACCACCCGCACCAAAAGTGACCGATACAAACTCCGGCGAATGCGCCTTGAGTTTTCTTACCGTGCTGGCAAGTTGCTCACGCTGTTCGTCGGTTTTTGGCGGATAGAATTCGAACGAAATTTTGGTCATGGTGTTTTCTTTGAGGCCGAGAGAGCGTCTGCCCCCACCCAAAATCTCCCCCGCGAACGGGGGAGGGGGTTTTCAGCGTTTCTTTGCTTAGTAACGATAATGCTCGGGTTTGTAAGGACCTTCGACATCAACGTTCAAATAC
>CAZPCE010000327.1:0-3267 GCA_964584915.1 uncultured Arenimonas sp.
TTATCAGTCATTCTTTTCTCCAGACACGCACGGCGCGACGGCCATAACGAATAAAGTAATCCAAACCACTGGCAATCGTGAACACGATGACCAGCCAGAACAGCAAATAAAGAATCCGCTCATGCACGAAGGCATAGGCCAGGTTTGCCAGCAGCAGGCCAACGTAAACGATTTGGAAAAATGTCGTGAGCTTGCTGATCCAGCTGGGCTTCGGCTTGAACGGGCCAATGGTTTTCCACCAGACCCAGGCACCTGTCACGATCACGACATCCCTGCCCAGCACCAGCAAACATAACCAAACCGGAATCGTCTGTTGCCAGGCCAAACCGATAAAACAAACCGACAGCAATAACTTATCGGCAATCGGATCGAGCAATCCGCCCAGTGCGGTACGCCAATCGAATTTCTTCGCCAGATAACCGTCGATCGAATCGCTGAAACCGGCCAGCATCGCAATCCAGAATGACACCAGCGCATTGCCTTCGATCAGGAAATACAGCAGAGGCAATGCCGCCACCATGCGTGCAATGGTGATGGCATTGGGAATCTGCTTTGCATTCATCGCCCGGCTTATTGCAGGATGAAACGCGGCACGGATTTGGTTTCGGACTGCGCGTTCGTTTCGTCGTTGCCGTCGGTGGCGTTATCCGGATCATTATCGGCGCCGCGTAAAATGCCGCCCGAACCGATCAGCGTGTAGAAACTTTTCATTCCGGCATTCATGTCCAATTCCAGTCGAAGCGTTTCCGGCGTTGCCTGGATCACCTGTACTCGCTTGACGACTGCCAGCTGCTGCAGATACCCCATCAATCGAATGAAATCCTGGCTGTCGTTGACGCCGGCGACATCGATACGATATTTGCCGGCCACGCCGGTATTGAGATACACGGCATCGCGTTTAGCGATGGCATCGGCCGCGCCGTCGGCACCGGAGGCAATTACCTGACGCGGGTCGGCCTTGGTATCGACCCAGCGCGCGACTTCCGCACCGTCCTGCGTCATCACCCATTGCGCCGACCAGCCGCTGACCGAGCGATAGACCTTGCCAACCACCTGGGTATTGTTTTGATAACGGGAGGTCAGCGGTTGCAGTGCGGCGGCATTCAAGGCCCAAACCGAATTGGTCGCCGCGATTTCAACACTGTTGCCGCTCGGCAAGAGAAACCGCATGCCGCGCTCAAGTCCGCGTACCGCCAAAGGTTTTACCACCGACAATTGCTGCGACGTCACCAAACGCGGGCCGCGGCCGTCATCAATCGCGAGCCACAGAATCGGCCTTGGCCTGGCGCCGGTCCAGTATTTCAAACCGGCCGCGCCAATCAGCGCGTCGACGGCATCCGGATCAAAACTCACGGCCAGCACATTTTTGTAAACCGGCATGCCGCTGGCGGTCTCGCCGTCCTGCCGTGTCGTGGTTTCATCGACCAGGTTGCCGGCGGTCGGCCTGGCGCGCCTGATCACCACGTTTCCGTTAGCGGCCGGATTTCCGGTCAATTTGACGATCACCTGGGCCAAGGCCTGTGCCGTCGCAATTCGCTTGGCGTTGTCGCCGAGGGTATCCATCACCGCTTCACCACGATACAGCGCGGGATCACGAACCGGCTTGGGTTTGACAGCCGGCTTGGTGGGGTCCGCCGCATTCAGCGCATCCGCTACCACGCCCCTGCCCGCCGTCGAGCTGGCAGGCTTGGGTTTCGCCGGACCGGTTGCGCTTTGTGCGAAGGCTGACGCGCTGAAAACAGCCGCGAATATCAGGGAAATGAAGGCAATTTGGGCTTTGGGGGTCTTTTTCATGGCTACATGTTGCCGCAAGCAGGCAGGGCACGTCCAACTGTGCGCTGTTAGAATAGGCACTTTCCCAGCGAATTATTTCCCGTGACCGCCCAAACTCCCCTTACTTATCGTGACGCCGGTGTTGATATCGATGCCGGAAATGAAGTGGTTGAACGCATCAAACCTTTGGTGAAACGCACCTTCCGGCCCGAAGTGATGGGCGGTCTGGGCGGTTTCGGCGCGCTGTTCAACCTGTCCGGCAAATACCGTGAACCGGTGCTGGTCTCGGGTACCGATGGCGTCGGCACCAAATTGAAGCTGGCGCAACAACTTAACCGCCACGACAGCATCGGCATCGACCTTGTCGGCATGTGCGTGAACGACGTGTTGGTACAAGGCGCCGAACCTTTGTTCTTCCTCGATTATTTCGCGACCGGCAAATTGCATGTTGATACGACAGTATCGGTCGTCGGCGGCATTGCAAAAGGTTGCGAACTGGCCGGTTGCGCCTTGATCGGTGGCGAAACCGCCGAAATGCCCGACATGTATCCACCGGGTGAATACGATCTCGCCGGATTCACCGTCGGCGCGGTGGAAAAATCCGAGTTGCTCGATGGTAATGCCGTCCGCGAAGGCGACGTGTTGATCGGCATCGCCAGCAGCGGCCCGCATTCGAATGGCTATTCGCTGATCCGGAAAATTTACGATCGCGCCGGCCGCCCTGCCGATCTGGATATCGGCGGCGAAAAACTGATCGATGCGCTGATGGCGCCGACCCGCATTTACGTCAAACCGATTTTGGCGATGTTGAAAGAACACGATATCCATGCGATGGCGCATATCACCGGCGGCGGCTTGTCGGAAAACATCATCCGCGTGATTCCCGATGGCCTCGGCCTGGAAATAAAAGCCAGCAGCTGGCCCTTGCCGCCGGTATTCCAATGGCTGCAGAAAGAAGGCCAGGTTCCGAACAATGAAATGTGGCGCACTTTCAACTGCGGCAAGCTCACCGACATCGTGGTGCTGGTGGTTGCGGCCGATGATGTCGCAAGCATCGGTGCCGCTTTGGCATCGCATGATTTGGCGTACTGGACAATCGGTTCCGTGGTGAAAGCCGGCGGCGAAGAACGTACGCACATCACGGAATAAAACGTGACGCTCAATCCGATCAAGAAACTGTCACTGCTTTTCGTAGTGTCGGTTTTTGTCATCACCTGGATTAATCCGCGTTGGCCGCTGGAACAGGGGCTGCACAGTTCCCTGACCGTTGTCGGCTTGGCATGGCTGGTCTGGCACGCGAAAAAATACTCAATGAAAAATTGGGATTTTTTCCTGGTTTGTTTTTTCATCTCGATCCACTGCGTTGCCGCACGCTGGCTTTATTCCAACGTCCCCTATGACGAATGGTGCAGGACTTTGTTCAACTGGTCGCCGCAGCGGGCATTCGGTTTCGAGCGAAACCATTTCGATCGCCTGATCCATTTCCTTTACGGC
>CAZPCE010000328.1:0-3266 GCA_964584915.1 uncultured Arenimonas sp.
TGTTCCCAGGTCACTTCGTTTCCGGAAATACGTTTCCAGACGCCACGCACCAGGATTGTTTTTCCATCCCAGGAATCGGTCGCGATAAAAGTGCCGACATCGCCTTCAAAGCGTCCTTCAATCGGCGACTGCAATACCCCACTACCTGCCGATACCCAGGCATCCAGCCATACACGCCGCTGGATATCGAATGTCCGCATCGCGCTGCCGAATGGCGCGCCCTTGTCATCACGCAATTCTTCCACGCTGACGATGCCGTCCAACAAGGTAAAAAAAGACGCGGTGCCCTCGAACTCGATCCACTCCTGCTTGCCACCGGAAGGATCCTTGAGCTTTTTATGATGTACGCGCCATTTCCCCGCCAGGAAATAGAATCCCTCGGTTTCGCTGGGCAAGTGGTTGTTTTTGGCTACGGCGTCCGCAGCGCTTGAATGGTTCGTCATGACAATCAGTGCTCCTGAAAAGACTAGCGTGATTAAAGTTTTCGATATGTTACCGATCATCGGATTGGCCTCGTGATGGATGGAACAAATACAGGCTACCCGCCAATACATGACACCGAATGTCATGTATTTCTGCTAGCATGAAAATATGCGAGCAAGCCGACTACTTTCCATCCTGATGTTGTTGCAAACCCGCGGCAGGATGAGCGCGCCTGTGCTAGCCGAGGAGCTGGAGGTTTCGCAACGCACGATCTTGCGTGACATCGACCACTTGTCCGCAGCCGGCGTACCGATCTGGTCCGATCGCGGACGAGATGGCGGCTTCCAGTTACGCGAAGGCTGGAGTACCAATCTCACTGGTTTGACGGAAGATGAAGCACAGGCATTGTTTCTCGCGGGGTTACCGACTGCGGCAGCCGAGCTGGGTTTAGGTAGCGCGTCGGCGTCGGCTAGATTGAAGATGTTGGCTTCACTGCCAGAGGCCTTGCGTGACAATGCAGAACAAGTGAATTCGCGATTGCATTTCGATCCGATCGACTGGTTTCGTGCCGCGGTGCCCACCGATCATTTGCAGGCGATTGCGCATTGCGTCTGGAATCAGCGAATCGCCACTATGCAATACGAAAGCTGGAAAGGAACAAAACAACGCGTCGTCAAACCTCTGGGACTGATACTCAAAGCCGGCATCTGGTACACCGCAGCACTCGCCGACGAAAGCAAGGAACCGCGAATTTACCGACTTTCGAATATCCTGCAACTGGCAATCACAGAAACAAAATTCCGGCGTCCGAAAAAATTTGACCTGGCGGAATTCTGGAAACAATCCACGCAGCGTTTTGAAACGGAAATATACAGTGGCGAAGCCACCCTGCTGGTGACGACCCGTGGCATGAAGCGTCTGCTGGAATTGAGTGCGGCAGTGGGAGAGGCGGCAAAACGCAGCGCCGTTTCCGATACCGATAATGCGGGCTGGACGAAAGTTGTCGTTCCTATTGAATCGATAGAGTTTGCCGCGGGGCAATTATTGAGCATCGGAGCTGACGTACAGGTCCTTGAACCGCAGACACTTCGCACAAGCATGAAGGAGTTGCTGGATAAAATTTCACTTTTTTACTGATGGCAATGAAAAATATTTCCAAAAAATAGAAAAGGCAGCGCAGCTGCCTTTTCTACTGGTAAATATCCCCGTCTCTATTTTGGCGCGAAATTTCCAGCCGGCAGCGCCTGGCCGTTTTTCAGGCTGCTGTCGATGATGCCCAACACCTTTTCATCCGCCAGCTTGCTCAAGCGCTCCTGTTGTTTGCCGAGCACCGACATTTGCTGACCCAGTTCATTCAGCGGCTTGCTGGCGACTTCCATTTCCCTGCCCAGCGTTTCGAGTGGCTTAAGTTGTTTTTCCAGCTGCGCACCGTGTTGATCCATGATGGCGCTCAGCTTTTCCATTTGCCTGCTAAGCGCCGCCATTTTGTCTTCCTGCGCCTGCATTTCACGTGCTATCGCTTGTTGTTGCGAATCGGTTTTTGCAGCCGCCATTCTTTGGCTGATGACCGCCATTTCACGACCGATGGTTTCCTGCTGTTTTCCAAGCACTTCCATTTCTCGACCGGTCTTGTCCATCAGGTCGCTATGTCCTTCGCCGCCCTTGGATGCCATATCCATTTTTGCGCTGATGCCATCCATGACTTTGCTATGCACGTCCATCTTCGCACTGAGAGCATCCATCTGGGTGCCCAGTTTTTCACTGTCCTGCCATGCGGCTTTTACGTCCGAGATGACAGCCGGATCCTGAACGATGTAGGTCTTGCCGTTACGGCGGAACCACAGAAAATCTCCCGCTACCGTTTTCCGGGCTTTCTTGACGGCGGCAATGTCTTTCCAATTGCCAGAGATCATCATGCCTTCCTTGCCAGCGGTCACCAGCGCATAGGTTTCGTGGCGGGACGGGCCGTTGATTGTCACGCCACTGTTATCCGCATCGTCAACTTCGTCGGCAGCGGAGGCGGCATTATCTGCAGCAACCGTATCCGCATCGGATGCCGCTGTTTCTGCGTCAGCGGCGGCTGTTTCCGCATCACCTGCAGCGGTTTCGGCATCTGCCGCGGCCGTTTCAGCATCGGAAGCGGCTGTTTCAGCATCCGCTGCCATCACTTCTGCGGCTTCATTGACTGCATCGACAGCAGCGACGGAGGTCAAAGTCAATGCTGCACTCTTTCCTGCCACTGATGTTTCGTCACGGGCATACACGGTGATGCAAGCGAGTGTCAGGCCAATCAACAAGGCGGACATTTTCCAACTGAGCACATGCTGGGTCGGTTTGATTAATCGTTGGATACGGGACATCAGGTTTCCTCCATGGGCGGCCGGCGCGAGCAAAGGTCCGGCAAATTGAAATTCATCCAGCGCAGCGAGTGCGACCGCCAATTGACGCGGCTCGCCAAGCACTTCGGCGGCAAGATCATCGGCAATGTTTTCGCGTTCGATGCGAATCTGTTTTGACAACCACCACACTGCCGGATGAAAAAACAGTACGGCTTCGATAAAGCTTTGAATCAGATTGACCAGATAATCATGGCGCTTGATATGCGCAAGTTCGTGCGCAAGCAGCGCTTCGATATAGTCTGGCGGCAATCTGGACGCCAATGCGGCGGGAACCAGTACGACGGGCTTCCACCAACCGGCAGTAACAGGACCGTCTATGTCATTGCAGATCAGCAATTGGATGGGGCGCCGCACGTTGAATTGTATGGCAAGCAAATTCAGTTTCGACTGCAGTGACCCTGTACTGCTGGCAATCGAATGACGTCGTGCATTGGATATCCAGGA
>CAZPCE010000329.1:0-3259 GCA_964584915.1 uncultured Arenimonas sp.
TGGTCATCGAATTGATAATGGCGACCATGCGCGGCACTTCCTTGCCGGTGACCTGCGATTTCACGTGATCCGGCACCTGCGCCATGCCCGGCAATTTATCCATCAGGCCGGACAAACCGCCCATATTCTGCATTTGCTCCAGCTGATCACGCATATCGTTCAGGTCGAATTTCTTGCCCTTGGCCACTTTTTCGGCAAATTTCTGGGCTTTTTGCTGATCGACCTGCGATTGCACCTGCTCGACCAGACTGAGCACGTCGCCCATGTCCAGAATACGGCTGGCGGCGCGGTCCGGATGAAAAACATCCAGACCATCGAGTTTTTCGCCGACACCAACGAACTTGATCGCCTGGCCAGTGATATGGCGCACCGACAAGGCCGCACCACCTCGGGCATCGCCATCGGTCTTGGTCAATACCACACCGGTTAAGGGCAGCGCATCGGCAAAGGCTTTGGCGGTATTCGCGGCATCCTGGCCGGTCATCGCATCAACCACGAACAGGGTTTCGACCGGCGAAATCGCGGCGTGCAAGGCTTTAATTTCCTGCATCATCGCTTCGTCAATCGCCAAACGACCGGCGGTATCGACGATCAGGACATCGACAAAGCTCTTGCGGGCGTCGTCAATCGCAGCGCGGGCAATGTCTTCCGGTTTCTGGTTTGCATTTGATGCGAAGAAAATGGCGCCCGATTGTTTCGCCAGAGTTTCAAGCTGTTGAATGGCGGCCGGACGGTAAACATCGCAACTCACCACCATCACTTTTTTCTTGCGTTTTTCTTTCAGGAATTTCGCGAGCTTGCCGACCGTGGTGGTTTTACCGGCACCCTGCAAACCCGCCATCAAAATCACGGCGGGTGCTGGCACGTTCAAATTCAGGTCACTGGCCTGCGACCCCATCACCGCCGCCATTTCGTCATGCACGATCTTGATCAGCGCCTGGCCCGGGGTGAGGCTCGCCATGACATCTTGGCCTATCGCGCGTGTCTTGATGCTTTCGATCAAGGCCATCACCACCGGCAAGGCCACGTCGGCTTCCAGCAAGGCGATGCGTACTTCGCGCAGCGATTCCTTGATGTTGTCTTCGCTCAAACGACCACGACCGCGCAGATTCTGCAGGGTGCTGGAAAGGCGTTGGGTAAGTGACTCGAACATGGTGTTTCCGGGTTTCAAAAAAGATGGCCAATTATAGCCCAGCACAGCGCCTTTTCCGGCCCACGTTCTCAGGAATGGCCGAACATGCGACACTTGCCGCATGACATTCACATTACTTGCAGCCCTGCTCTACCTGGCCGCCGCTGGCATTTTGCTTAGCCGCGCAGAACCCGATGCCGCAGTGCCGAACAAGACCGCATTTTTCCTGGCGGTTAACGGCGTGCTTTGTCATGCACTGGTGCATATTCTCGAAGTCGTGAACGGCAGTGGATTGCAACTGCATTTTTTTGCCGCGCTTTCGCTGGTCAGCCTGGGCATGGCGGCATTGACCACCAGCGTTTCACTGAACCAGCGATTACAGGCGCTGGGAATCGTCGTGTTTCCGCTGGCGGCCATTTTCGTGGTGTCGCTGTACTTCTTCGGCGACAACAAGCCTGAAACGCTTAGCTGGCAATTGTTGATGCACGCGATGTTGGCATTGCTGGCTTACGCGACCCTGGCAATCGCATCGCTGCTTGCCCTGATGCTGTGGTTCCAGGAACGCGCATTGCGCAATCGCAAAATCCATGGCTGGCTGCGAGCATTGCCGCCGCTGGTTCATCTTGAAACGTTATTGTTCCGCACCGTCGGCGTCGGTTTTATCCTGCTGACCTTCGTGCTCGTGACCGGCATGCTGTTTGTCGACAATATGATGGCGCAGCACTTGTGGCATAAAACCGTGTTGTCGGTTCTCTCCTGGCTGGTTTTTGGCGGGCTGTTGATCGGCCGATGGCGCTACGGCTGGCGCGGCCCGCGTGCCGTAAGGTTAACGCTTATCGCGATGACTTTATTGTTGCTGGCGTATTTTGGCAGCCGTGCGGTACTGGAGATTTTGGGTAGAATTTGACCGATTCAAAACGCCGCATGCAACGCATCACTCAATCGCTCAACCCCAATCACTTCCATATCCTTGAACATGCCTTTTTTCGGGGCATTGGCTTTCGGCACGATCGCACGCTTGAAGCCGTGCGTCGCCGCTTCTTTCAAGCGCTCTTCACCGTTCGGTACCGGACGAATTTCACCGGATAAACCGACTTCACCGAAAGCGACGGTTTTATCGGCAAGTGGCTTGTCCCGCAGCGAACTCAGCACGGATAAAAGTACGGGTAAATCTGCGGCAGTTTCCTGTACGCGAATACCGCCAACAACGTTGACGAAAACGTCCTGATCATAAACGCCGACGCCGCCATGGCGATGCAATACCGCCAGCAACATCGCCAAACGGTTTTGTTCCAGGCCCAATGTTACGCGACGCGGGTTCGCCAGCGGGCTTTTATCAACCAATGCCTGCACTTCGACCAGCAATGGTCGCGTACCTTCACGCGTCACCAGCACAATGCTGCCGGGAGTATTGCTTTGCGTACCGGAGAGAAATATCGCCGACGGATTCGGGACTTCCTTCAGGCCTTTTTCCGACATCGCGAAAACACCGAGTTCATTTACGGCACCGAAGCGATTCTTGAAGGCGCGCAAGACGCGAAAACGACTGCCACTGTCACCTTCGAAATACAAAACCGCATCCACCATATGTTCAAGCACGCGCGGACCGGCGATACCGCCTTCCTTGGTGACATGACCGACGAGGAACACCGCAGTACCGGTTTCTTTCGCGAAGCGCACCAGGCGCGCGGCACTTTCGCGCACCTGACTCACCGAGCCAGGTGCAGCCGTCAGCATTTCCGACCAAAGTGTCTGGATCGAATCGGCGATGATCAGTTTCGGTTTGGTGGTGGATGCCTGCGCAATGATTTTTTCGACACCGGTTTCAGCCAACGCATGCAACACATCAAGATTCAAACCGAGCCGCGTCGCACGCCCGGCAATCTGCCCGAGACTTTCTTCACCGCTGACATACAATCCATTCATGTGCGCACCCATGTGGGCGAGCGTTTGCAACAGCAGGGTGGATTTTCCGATACCGGGATCACCGCCGATCAACACGACCGAACCTTCGACCAGTCCACCACCCAGTACCCGATCAAATTCACCGATGCCGGTGGAAACGCGGGTTTCTTCCGATTGATTCACCGATTTCAGCGGCGTGATTTTCGGCGTGTGGGTATCGCC
>CAZPCE010000330.1:0-3246 GCA_964584915.1 uncultured Arenimonas sp.
GTGATGATTACCTGGTCGGCCTCGTTCACGTTTCTGGAAATGGAACGGTTCTGGCGCCGCTAGCTTCTTTAACAGGACAATAAAAAACCCGCCCAGTTACCTGAGCGGGTTCTCGTATCGCTGATGCATACCGACGAGGACGGCATACAGCGCTACAACCGAAGGTTTATCGTTTCAGGCGATCAACCTTGTAAAACGTGTGGTCACCGATCTTGGCGACTTCCGGGTAGCTGCTCCATGTCGGGTTGGCCAGACTGCGTGCCGCAAAATGACTTGCGCCGGGAACGACTTCGTTGCGCTTGCCGATCGGTTGTTTCCAGTCCTTTTGGGAAGCGAACGCAACGTTTACGGCTTTCTGCCAGGAATCGAGCGACTTGATCCGCACGCCGGGTCCAACGATTGTCGGGGCGAACTGTTTCGGTGCGGTGACAACTTCGCAAACCGAATCACCCCATCGACCATCTTCGCGACGACGCAATGCCACTTCAGCTACCGCGCGTTGTCCGAGTTCGGACTGGTCGCGCGATTCCAGATATACCGTCGTTGCCAAGCACAAGGGGTCTGCCACGGGTTGGGGCAGCAGGCTGGACAACCACATCAAAAAAGATAACTTCATACTCGTGCCTCAAATCGGCGCGCCGCAATTCACCCAACCGCTTTCGCAGTAGCACCGATTCTTTTAGTGAATCGGTGTCGGTGGCTTGAGCCTCGCATTTAGGGTGGACGAACTTGAATCATTGAAGCGTTCGTTTCGCGCCACCCTCGTTTCGAGTTTGGAGCAAACCCGACAACATGAATGTCTGCCGGGCCGGTTCGGGGCGAATCATACTCAAGTCAGCCCCGGGTTTTGTGAATAAAGCGTTCAAGTGCTTGATTTTGTTGGAGTGAATACTCGAAAGTATGGGCTAAGCACCGGGTTTAACAGGCTTTTTCCTGAGCCAATCTTGGGGTATATCTGTCGTTAAGTTTTGTGAATCCAGGTGCTTTTGAGGTCTGATTTGATCATTTAGCGCCTAATGGCTCAATCAGCCACAGGTCAAAATGCCGCCGCCAGCCGACTGCCCTGGCTGATCGCACGCTTCGCATCCAGCTCAGCGGCCACATCGGCGCCACCGATAAGATGGGGCGATTTTCCAAGCGCCTGCAGCGGCTCAACCAAGGTACGAAGCGGTTCCTGTCCAGCACAAATCACCACGGTATCTACCGGCAAGGTTTGTTCGACGCCATTGATCTGGATTCGAAAACCCGTATCGTCCACGCCGAGATAGGTAATTCCGCCCAGCATTTTTACACCCTTGGCTTTCAGGGTGCTGCGATGGATCCAGCCGGTGGTCTTGCCGAGTTTTGCGCCAATCTTGCCCTCGGTTCTTTGCAGCAGCCAGACTTCGCGGGCGGCAGCTTCGGGTTTTGGCCGTGCAAGTCCGCCGCGACCGGTGAAATCCGCGTTCACGCCCCATTCCTCCATCCAGCGATCTTTGTGAAGAGTGGAGGACTCGCCATCGTGAATCAGGAATTCACTAATATCGAAACCGATTCCGCCAGCACCGATAACCGCGACTTTTTTGCCGGGAATCACCGTGCCGGTCAACACGTCGATATAACTGCAGACTTTGGCGTGATCGATTCCCGGAAAACTGATCTTGCGTGGAGTAATGCCGGTAGCGAGCACCACCTCGTCGAAATCCTTCAAGGCTTCGGCATCAACACGAATACCCAGCCGTTGTTCGACTTTGTGCAACTCGAGTTGCCGTCCGAAATAGCGGAGCGTTTCGTAGAACTCTTCCTTGCCGGGAATTTTTTTCGCCAGATTGAACTGGCCGCCGATTTTCGGGTTGGCATCGAACAGGGTGACCCGGTGTCCACGCTGTGCGGCGACCGTGGCGCAAGCCAGGCCGGCAGGGCCGGCACCGACAACCGCAATGCGTTTTGGCGAACGGGTCGCGGTGTAATTCAATTCGGTCTCGGCGCAGGCGCGCGGATTCACCAAGCAACTGGCAATCTTGCTTTCGAAAGCGTGGTCGAGGCAGGCCTGGTTGCAGGCGATGCAGGTGTTGATTTCATCGCTGCGGCCTTCGCGGGCCTTGACGGCCCATTGTGAATCGGCCAACAAAGGCCGCGCCATCGATACCATGTCGGCCTGGCCACTGGCCAAAATATTTTCGGCGACATCGGGCATATTGATGCGGTTGGTGGCAATCAACGGCAAATTCACGTGTGGTTTCAATTTGGCGGTGACGCCGGCAAAAGCGGCGCGGGGCACTGATGTGGCGATGGTCGGTACGCGGGATTCATGCCAGCCGATACCGGTATTGATAATCGTGGCCCCGGCATTTTCAACTGCCTTGGCCTGCGCAAGGATTTCGTCCCAGGCCGAACCTTCATCGACCAGCTCCAGCATCTACAAACGATAAATAATGATGAAGTCCTTGCCGACGGCTTCGCGTGTGCGACGCACGATTTCGACGGCGAAGCGCATGCGGTTTTCCGCGCTGCCGCCCCATTGATCTTCACGCTTGTTGGTGCGCGGGCTTAAAAACTGGTTGATCAAATAGCCTTCGGATCCCATGATTTCAACGCCGTCATAGCCGGCGTCTCTTGCCAATTTCGCGCAATTCACGAATGCATTGATTTGTCTTTCGACGCCCCAGTTGCTCAGCCCACGAGGCTTGAACGGATTGATCGGCGCCTGGATTCCGGACGCGGAAACCGTCAACGGATGATAGCCATAGCGGCCGGCATGCAAAATCTGCATGCAAATTTTGCCGTGAGCCTCATGCACCGCCTTGGTCACGATGCGATGCTTGTGGATTTCCCATGGCCAGCTGAGTTTTGCCGCGAAAGGTTTCAACCAGCCCACCAGGTTCGGCGAAACGCCGCCGGTTACCATCAGGCCGACGCCACCTTCCGCACGTTCGCGGAAGTAGGCCGCCAATTTCGGGAAGTCACGGCTCTTGTCTTCCAGGCCTGTGTGCATCGATCCCATCAGAATACGATTCGGCAGTGTGCAATGGCCAAGGTCAAGCGGTGCAAACAAATTCGGATATTTGGCGGAGTTCATGGGGATTACGATCAATTAAAGCTGCCACGATGCCTTGAAAGCGACATTTGCTCAAGTACACATTCATGAAATCTGGCAAAATAGCCTTCTTTGACCAGCGCCGGAACCCAACCCATGAGCCACCACGATATTCGCTCCGCCAAACGCCCCGATCCCGATCAAAGCATGGTGGACATCGCCAATTACGT
>CAZPCE010000331.1:0-3243 GCA_964584915.1 uncultured Arenimonas sp.
CCAGCATGCATTGCGCGCCTATACGCCGCGCGACCAGAAAGCGGTGAAAACCGCTGCCGAAACTTTCGTGCAAAATCCGAAACTCGATGTGGCAAAAGTAATTTCCGAATTGGCCGTCGGTGAAGCGCTGGTTTCCATGCTGCTCGACAAAGGCATTCCCGCACCGGTTGAACGTGCCTATATCTGCCCGCCCCGCTGCCGCATGGGTGCGATTACCGATGAAGAACGGACGACGGTTCGCAACCGCAGTCCGGTCGGCGGAAAATACGACACCGCGATTGATCGCGAATCCGCCTACGAAGTTTTGAACAAGGCAGTGCAAGGCGAGCCCGTCAAAAACGAAAAAATAAGCGACAAGGCAAAAGCACCTGCGGCTCCGGCGGCAGCGCCCGCTGAGCCGCCATCGAAACTCAATGAGTTTCTATGGGGCACCAAACGTCGCCAGGGTGCCGTCGAGGCGGCGGCGAAATCCGCTACGCGCACGGTCGCCAATGGGCTGGGAAGGCAATTGCTGCGTGGCCTGCTCGGTGGTTTATTGGGCGGCAAGCGGCGGTAATCATGAACGCCAATCTGCATCCGAAATCCAGACGGAAAATTCCCGGCTGGCAAACGCGACTCGGGGCATTCTTCTTGTACCCGGCACGTGCAGCTGTATTACCGGCTGTGGTCATGCTGACCTTTTGCGCCGCAATTTCCGGCTATCTTTCGATTCTTGGATTGTTCATTGCGGCCGCGACAACCATCACCGCCTATAAATTCGCATTCGAAATTCTGCAGCACCATGCCAATGGCTGGGAGGAACCGCCGGAAGCGATGATGACCATTCGCAGCGGCCTGGTTTTTCAATACTTGCTGGTGCTATTTCTTTGCGGCGTTGTTTACTGGGTCGTCCGGCATTTCCTGGGCAACATTGCAGGCATCGCCGTCTTGGCCCTCTTTAGCCTTATTCAACCCGGCTACACCATGGTCACGGTGATCGAGGGCAGCGCCCTGTTCGCATTGAACCCGGCAAAATGGCTGCGCTTGATGCAAATACTTGGCAATGGCTATTTTTTGCTTGCCCTGCTGTTCTTCAGCGCCCAGCTACTTGAAGCCTGGCTCGCGAGCGATGCGTTTACCTTCCTGCCGGGCATGATTGCGACGGCCATCGTGAAAATCACCGGACTCTGGATATTGTTTACCAGCGCCTACTGGATGGGTTATCTGATTTACCAGTATCACGATGCACTGGCCTTCATGCCCGACGCGCATCAGGATCAGGCAATTCGCGGACAGGATCGCGACGGCATGCTTATCAAGGCCATTGACTTGGCCATGGCCGATGAAAACCTTGAAGAATGCATTGTCAGGTTCAAATACGAATCACGCGAGCGCGTTCTGGGTATCGCCGTGCATTCCCGATACCGCGAATTGCTGATGAAAAAAGGCGATGCAGCGGAAATCAGGCAGCATGCCCAGACATTTCTGCATCAACTTTTGACTGAAAAGAACTTGCCGCGTGCGATGTCATTGGCGATTCAGCAATTCGGCATAGACCCGGGTTTTGTACCGCTCGACGGAGAAACGGCAGACGCATTGGTCAAGGAAGCCCGTCGTGTTGGCCAATCCGGTCTTGAGAAAAAACTGCTTGTTTGCCTGCTGCAAAACTTTCCCGATGAAACCGTAACGGGCGATTGGGCGGTCAGACTGGGGCAAGTGCTGGTTCAGGCAGGCGAATCGGCAGCGCAAGCAGTGAATCTGCTCGATGCGGCATCGGCGGCCACGCGAAGCGAAACGCAAAGACAGCGTTTGATTGTGGCGAGACAAGCCATTGCCGTGAGCTAGGAATGTCCCGTTATCGACCACCTGCCGCTGCGTCTACCGCGCTCATTACCCGCGAAGGATTCGAACGGCTCCGTAACGAGCTGAACCATTTATGGAAGGAAAAACGTCCGGAAGTGGTACGTGCCCTTGCCGCTGCCGCGGCGGAAGGCGACCGCTCGGAAAATGCCGAATACACCTATCGCAAAAAACAACTCGGTGAGATTGACCGCCGCGTTCGTTATCTCAGCAAGCGGCTGGAAGTACTGAAAGTCGTCGAAAACGTGCCGGCCAATCCGCAAGCCGTTTTCTTCGGGGCCTGGTTTGAAACAGAAAATGCGGAGACAGGCGAAACGTCGCGCTACCGCATTGTTGGCCCGGATGAAACCGATGCAAAACTTGGCTGGATCAGCATCGACTCGCCGCTAGCACGCGCCGCGTTGAAGAAATGCGTGGATGATGAGTTTGAAGCGCAATTACCCGGCGGCTTGACGAAGTTTTACATTTTGCGCGTGCAGTATTCCGGTTTTTAGACCCCTTCGGCAGGAGGCCGCTTGCGGGCAACGACCATTGTCACGCAGTCGTCGCCCGCAAGCGGCCTCCTACGGATTCGTCAGGCTTGTAAAACTTTCTTGCGTGCAGACAACGGCGAAAAACACGCCGCCGTTTTTACGAATGCTTCGCTATCGGTTGCCGAATGCCAGCCGGGTATGCCGCACAGAGGCAAGGTTCGCAGTTCCTTGTTGGCCAGCAACCTGTTTTCAGAATGTATGGCTTCGGCAATGCCGTCGAGGGACGACGGTATATCGGCTTTGTCTTCAAGCACGATGCATTTGGCCACCAGCAGGGTTTCGGTAACCAAGGCATGATCTAGCAAGGCATGGCCGAAAACCGCCACCGCCGCGCGACCCGACCGCCACGCATCCGCGTGCTCGATAAACAAGCCATGCCAATCATGCAGCTTCCAGCATTCAAGCATTTCATCAGGCATGCAAACGATCGCGCCGGCCTCGTCGAACAGGGTCATCGCGCATTGCCCCGGCGTCCGCGTCTTCAAGCCATGGAGGCGAACATCGTTCCATTGCCGCGTATTCAATGCCGACTTTATGCGTGGATATTTCAACCACATCATGGCGTTGAACAAATCATGCCAATTATTTTCGCGGGTCGCGATTTTGCCGGACTGGTATATGCGCTGCTCGTAATGCATGCCGTCGGCCACCAGTTCGGGCGTCTGTCTTTCGAACGTCAGCGGCATGCCGGTATAGCGATGAACCAGTGTTCTGGAGGAAAAATTAAGCGACTCTACACTCGGCCATTGCCCGCTTTCCGCCCACGAAAGGTACTCGGTGACATCGTTGAAAACCGGATGCTTGAAAATGCTCTTATTGACGTTTTCACGCGCCGGGGAAATGAATACGCGCTTGGGCTTTAATGGTGCTT
>CAZPCE010000332.1:0-2266 GCA_964584915.1 uncultured Arenimonas sp.
TCACGAAATGATGGCGCACGCGCCGCTGTTCACGCATGCGAACCCGAAGAACGTGGTGATCATCGGCGGCGGCGATTGCGGCACGCTACGTGAAGTGCTGAAACACAAGAATGTCGAAACCGCCGTGCAATGCGACATCGACGAACAAGTCACTCGCATGGCCGAAAAATATTTCCCTGAACTATGCGAAAGCAATAATGACCCGCGCGCGACGGTGATGTTCGACGACGGCATCGCCTACATGGAAAACGCCGTACCGGAAAGCATCGATCTGATCATCGTCGATTCGACCGACCCGGTCGGTCCTGCCGAAGGTTTGTTCAACGAAGCCTTCTACAAAAACTGCCTGAAAGCATTGCGCCCCGATGGCTTGCTGGTGCAACAAAGCGAATCGCCGTTGGCATTGATGCATTTGATCCACGATATGCGCAAAGCGATGAGCGATGCCGGCTTCAAGAATTTCCGCACCTTGCCCTTCCCGCAACCCTGCTACCCGACCGGCTGGTGGAGCGGAACGATAGCCTCGAAGTCGGCTTGTGATCTGACGAAGTTCCGCGAAGGCGACGCCTCGGCAAAAACTTTCGCGACAAAATATTACAACGTCGGCATTCACCAGGGCGCGTTGATGATGCCGGAATTCATGAAAACCGAATTGCCGGATTGATGGATTGATGGATTTGTTTTTTGAATAATGAAAAAGGGCTGATCATTCAGCCCTTTTTCTTTGCACTTAATGTTGCGGGAGCGGCATCCCGCACTGATCCCGCAGCCATCAAACATCCAAATCGACCCACACCGGCGTGTGATCACTCGGTCTTTCCCAGGTGCGCGGGTCGCGATCAATGCCTGCGGCGCTGCATTTCGATTTCAATGCATCGCTGACCAATACCAGATCGATTCGCAAGCCATTGCCGCGCTGGAATCCGCCGGATCGAAAATCCCACCAGCTGTAATGGCCCGCTTCGTCATTGTGCAGGCGGAAGCTGTCGTGCAATCCAAGATCGAGTAGGCGTTTGTAGGCAGCGCGTTCGGCGGCGGAAGTCAGGATGTGATTGTCGTTCCAGACTTTCGGGTCGTAGACATCGCGCTCATCCGGCGCAATATTGAAATCGCCGAGCACCACGAGGTTCGGGTGCTTCTTGATTTCTTCGGCCAGCCAGCCGTGCACGCCATCGAGCCAGCGCAATTTGTAATCGTATTTATCCGTGCCGACGTCTTGTCCGTTGACGACGTAGAGATTCACGATGCGTATGCCGTTGACGGTGGCTGCGATCACGCGTTTTTGTTCGTCGTCAAAACCGGGAATCCCGATCTGCTCATCCTTCGCCGACACCTTGCTTAAAATCGCAACGCCGTTATAGGTTTTCTGGCCGACAAATACCGAGCGGTAGCCCAGGCTCGCGAGTGCATCGTCAGGAAACTTATGGTCTTCCATCTTGGTTTCCTGCAGCACGACAACGTCGGGCTGGCGCGATTTCAGCCATTCTTCGACATGCGGAAGCCGCACATTGAGTGAATTCACGTTCCAGCTGGCAATTTTCATAAACGGTTTCGCGTTGAAGTCGGACGGCATAAGATATCAGCAATTATCCCGAGTGCGAATGTATGAAGTGGCTTGATCTGCGTAGCGATACCGTCACACTACCCAATGCCGCGATGCGCGCATGCGCTCTGGATGTACCTTTGGGCGACGATGTTTTCGGCGAAGACGCCACCGTGAATGGCTTGCAAAAACGTTGCGCCGACGAACTCGGTTTCGAGGCCGGACTTTTCGTGCCCAGCGGCACGCAATCGAACTTGCTCGCCTTGATGGCGCATTGCGAACGTGGCGATGAGTACATCGTCGGCAGCGAGGCGCACACTTACAAATTTGAAGGCGGCGGCGCAGCGGTACTGGGTTCGATTCAACCGCAGCCGATTCCGCAGCAAGCAGATGGCACCTTGGATTTGGCGATGGTGGCTGCCGCCATCAAGCCGATCGGTGATCCACATTTTGCGCGTACGCGTTGTTTTACTCTGGAAAATACCTGGTGGGGCCGTGTATTGCCGCAAAGCTATATCGCGGAAGCGGCAACCCTGGCGAAACAACACCAACTTGCATTCCACCTTGATGGCGCACGCTTGTTCAACGCGTCGGTCGCGCAGGGAATTCACGCGAGAGAAATCGCGAAACATTTCGACAGCGTATCGGTTTGTTTTTCCAAAGGTCTTGGCGCTCCGGTGGGTTCGATATTGCTGGGCTCGGAAGAATTGATTTCAAAAGCGC
>CAZPCE010000332.1:2276-3009 GCA_964584915.1 uncultured Arenimonas sp.
GGCGTCACGCCGGCTTGCTGGCCGCAATGGCGAATTACTCACTCGATGATCATATCGAACGATTGGCGGATGATCATCGCCGTGCAGCCGAACTGGCAAATGCGCTGAATGATATTTCGGCAATCGAGGTTAACGGTGCATTTACCAGCATGGTTTTCATCACCGTACCGAAAGATCGCCTCGCCGCTCTCGCCGCTCATATGCAGTCTCGAAACATCAAGCTTTCGACAGGTAATTCCAGAATACGCCTGGTGATGCATCTCGATATCGACGATGAAGACCTGAGAAGAATCATCGAAGCTTTCCGGAGTTTTTGAGACCCGCTTCGCTGGCGCCTAGCGAAGGTTTAACCCCATACTGCGTGTCAGCCGTTGTATATGACACCGGATAAAATACAGCCAGGGGATCACATGTTTCGACAATTATTGGCGTTCGCTTTTCTCACGGCTGCCTGCATACCGGCCGCTCATGCCCAAGTCGGCAGTACAAGACCATTGATCGAAACCATCAAGGGCGAGCAGGCAATAGAACTGCAAAGCCTCAAGATCGAAAGCAATATCAGTGGCGGCCTTGCGGAAACCACCGTCCGCATGACTTTCTTCAACCCGAACAATCGCGTGCTCGAAGGCAACCTGCAGTTCCCCCTGCTCGATGGCCAACAAATCACCGCATTCGCGCTCGACATGAATGGCAAGATGCGGCAAGCGGTACCCGTCGAAAAAGCCAAGGGTCG
>CAZPCE010000332.1:3019-3236 GCA_964584915.1 uncultured Arenimonas sp.
ATGTGAAGAGATCGAGCGCCGTGGCGTCGATCCGGGATTACTGGAAAATACCCAGGGCAATAATTTCAAATTGCGCATTTATCCGATCGGCGCCAAAGGCGTCCGCACGGTGGAGCTGCGTTATTCCGAATCGCTGAAACGACAGGATTCCAACTGGCTTTACACGCTGCCCATGGCGTTTGGCAGCAAGCTGAAAAACTTCGAGCTTGGCCTGAAA
>CAZPCE010000333.1:0-3220 GCA_964584915.1 uncultured Arenimonas sp.
ATTTCGCCTTCAATGCCTTGATGGATCCGGATATCGATTTCGTTACCCTGCTCGGCACTGCAGGCACCGGCAAAACCTTGTTGGCGCTCGCGGCTGGACTGGCACAAACCATGGACAGCCAACGCTATCGCGAAATCATCATGACGCGTGCAACGGTAAGCGTCGGCGAAGATATCGGTTTCCTGCCCGGCACAGAGGAAGAAAAAATGACCCCCTGGATGGGCGCGTTGACCGATAATCTGGAAGTGCTGACCCACACCGCCGATCACGGTACCTGGGGCCGCGGTGCGACCAATGATTTATTGGCA
Organism: uncultured Arenimonas sp.; assembly: GCA_964584915.1. Classification (GTDB taxonomy): domain Bacteria; phylum Pseudomonadota; class Gammaproteobacteria; order Xanthomonadales; family Xanthomonadaceae; genus Arenimonas. The sequence continues at coordinate 309 of CAZPCE010000333.1, forward strand.
AGCCGCATCAAGATCCGTTCGATGAACTTCATGCGTGGACGAACGTTCCTGAATCGCTGGGTAATTGTCGATGAAGCGCAAAACCTGACACCGAAACAGATGAAAACCCTGATTACCCGCGCGGGCCCCGGCACGAAAATCATCTGCATGGGCAATGTTGAACAAATCGATACGCCATATCTCACCGAAACAACATCGGGTCTGACTTACGCCGTGGATCGCTTCAAAAACTGGGCGCATAGTGCTCATATCACGCTGCGTCGCGGTGAACGTTCGCGCTTGGCGGATCATGCATCTGAAGTTCTGTAAAATTTAACGAGACAAAGAGTGCGCTTCGGCGCACTCTGTTTTTGCATTTTGCTATTTCCCGGAAAACCCTTGAACAAATCCATTCGCAAAATAAATTCGCCCTGGCTGCCCAAGCTGGTCACGGTGTTGCGCGAGGGGTACTCCAAAAAAGATTTTGCCGGCGACTCCATCGCCGGGCTTACCGTTGCCATTGTTGCGCTGCCATTGGCAATGGCATTGGCGATTGCCAGCGGTACCACGCCGGAAAAAGGTTTGATCACCGCGATCATTGCCGGATTCCTGATTTCGGCACTGGGCGGTTCGCGTTACCAGATCGGCGGACCGACCGGCGCCTTCATTCCGATTGTCTACGCCATATTGTTGAAATACGGTTTTGACGGCCTGGTACTCGCTACCTTGATGGCGGGTGTGATCCTGATCATTGCCGGGTTATTGAAAGTCGGCACCTTGATGCGTTACATGCCGCAGCCGCTGATTACCGGCTTCACTTCCGGCATTGCGGTCATTATTTTTGCCAGCCAGCTGAAGGATCTGTTCGGCTTGCAGATTGAAAAACTGCCGGCCGAATTCTGGCCGAAGATGCAATTGCTGGCAGCCAACTTCGACAGCTTCAATGCGAATGCCTTCATTCTGGCGATAGCCACCGTCGCACTGATTTTTCTTCTGAGAAAATTAAAACCGAGCTTGCCGGGATTTTTGATTGCGGTCGTGCTGGCTTCGATCACCGTTGCTTTGTTCCATCTTCCGGTGGATACCATCGGTTCTCGGTTCGGCGCCATTCCCGATCATTTGCCAATGCCGGTTTTTCCGGAATTCAGTTTCGCTCGCGCCATGCAGTTATTGCCGGCGGCATTGACGATCGCCTTTCTCGCCGGTGTTGAATCCCTGCTGTCCGCGGTCGTGGCCGACGGCATGACCGGAGGCCGCCATCGTTCCAATGCCGAGTTGATCGGGCAAGGCGTGGCAAATGCCGCTTCAGCCTTGTTCGGCGGTCTGCCTGCCACAGGTGCCATCGCCCGCACGGCGACCAATATCCGCTCCGGTGGCCGCAGTCCCGTCGCCGGCATTTTGCATGCCGTCTTCATTCTGGTGTTCATCATGCTGCTTTCGAAATGGGCGGCTTATGTTCCCCTGCCAGCCCTTGCCGGCTTGCTGGTGGTCGTCGCCTGGAACATGAGCGAACACAAACACTTCATTCACACTTTGTCGGCACCGATGGGGGACCGCGTTGTCTTGCTGCTGACTTTTTCCTTGACGGTATTTGTCGATCTGACGCTCGCGATCGAAGTCGGCATGGTGATTGCTGCATTCGTATTCATGGCACGAATGGCGCAAACGGTTGAAGTCAGTTCCGAAACTTCCGCATCGTCGCGAACCGATGAAAACGGCGACATCGAGGAAAACCGCCGCAATGAGTTAGCCAGCGGCGTGGAAGTCCTGCAGATTCGTGGCCCGCTTTTTTTCGGCGCCGTTGACCAGCTGGACAATATGCTGGATCAATTTCCGAAACCGCCGAAGGTTCTGATATTGCGGATGCGGCTGGTTCCATTGATCGATGCCAGCGGCGTGCACGCACTGAAATCATTAGCCAGCCGTTGCAAAAACATCGGCAGCGTACTGGTGATCTCCGGTTTGCAGGCGCAACCAAAACGCGTATTGCTGCAAATGGGGTTCTCGCCGAAGCCAGGCGAATTGCAATTCGCGGACAATTTCGACGAAGCGATTAAAATGGCGACCGAATTTACCCAATGACGATTGGTTCATCGATTACACCTGACGGATTCCAGACATGAAAACACATCTTTGCGCTCTCACCATTGCCGGCTCCGATTCCGGCGGCGGCGCCGGCATCCAGGCCGATCTGAAAACCTTCGCCGCGCATAGCGTGCATGGGCTGTCAGCCATAGCCGCATTGACCGCACAGAACACGCGGAAAGTTTCTGCCGTTGAAGTGCCGTCGATAAAATTTCTGCACGCGCAAATCGACGCCTGCTTCAGCGATTTCAAAATAGGAGCGGTAAAAATCGGCATGCTCGCAAATACCCGCGTGATTAAAGCGGTTGCCGAAGCGTTGTTCAGGCACAAGGCAAAAAACATCGTGCTCGATCCGGTGATGGTGGCAAGCAGCGGCGCCACCTTGCTGGAGCCGTCCGCCCTGAAAGCCATGCGCGAATTGCTGATACCAATGGCCAGCGTAATTACACCGAATATTCCGGAAGCCGAACTACTGCTGGGCCATAAAATAAAAAACGCGGATGCCGCCGATGCGGCAACCGTTGAATTATTGGCGATGGGTTCACGCGCCGTCCTTTTGAAGGGCGGGCATTTGCCGGACAAGACCATGACGGATCGTTACGACGACGGCGAGTTGTTTGCCGAATTCATCCACAAGAAATTGAAACTGGAAGGCCATGGCACCGGTTGCACGCTCGCCTCCGCGATCGCGGCCAATATTTGCCTTGGTGAAAGCCTGCCGCAAGCCTGCAGTGCGGCGACCGATTATGTCCATGGTGCACTGGTGCACGCATACAAACCCGGCAAAGGTAAAGTCGCGGTACTGGACCATCTGTGGCAGTTGCAGTCGTAGGACCGACCCAACAAAT
>CAZPCE010000334.1:0-3213 GCA_964584915.1 uncultured Arenimonas sp.
CCCGCTTTGTCGTGGCTGAGATGTTGAACAATATTTTCCACCACCACCACGGCCGCATCCACCAACATACCAAGCGCAATCGCAAGGCCGCCCAGGCTCATCAAATTGGCCGACATGCCATTGAGCCGCATTAAAATAAACGTCGTCAGCGCAGCAAGTGGCAGCACCAAGGCCACCGTAATGGCAGCACGCAGATTACCCAGAAAGGCACCGAGCAAGATCAACACGATCACGGTGGCTTCAAGCAAAGCGCGGGAAACGGTGTTGACAGCTTTGTTGACCAATTCGGCACGGTTGTAGAAAACCTTAATTTCCACGCCTTTGGGCAATGTCGGTTTCAACTCGTCGAGTTTTGCCGTGACACCACTAACCACATCACGCGCATTCGCACCGGCCAATCCCAGTACCAGGCCTTCTACGGCTTCGCCTTTTCCGTCTTTGGTCACCACGCCATAACGTGTGGTCGAACCGGTGCGTACCACGGCGACATCACCCAGACGAATCGGAATGTCGTTGTTCAAGCCCACCACAACGGCCCGCAAATCTTCCTGTGTCTTGATATTGCCTTCGCTGCGCACCAGCAACACTTCATCGCCTTCACCTAAGCGACCGGCACCGTCGTTGCGATTATTGGCTTCGATCGCTTCTTTTATATCAGCAGTGGACAGGCCGACCGCGGCGAGTTTGACGGCGTTGGGTTCGACTTCAAAGCTGCGAACCTTACCGCCTAGTGCATTCACGTCGGCTACGCCAGGCACTGATCGCAACACTGGGCGAATCACCCAATCGAGCAGACTGCGGCGTTCTTCCAATGTCATGGTGTCGCTTTCCACAGTGAACATAAACATCTCGCCCAAGGGAGTGGTGACTGGCGCCATGCCGCCACTAATGCCGTCAGGCAAATCCCCCATAATGCCGCTCAGACGTTCGCCAACTTGTTGACGTGCCCAATAGATATCGGTGCCGTCCTGGAAATCGATCGTGACATCGACCAGTCCGTATTTCGTGACCGAACGCAAAATACGTTGATTGGGAATGCCCAGCATTTCCACTTCAATAGGAATGGCGATACGACTTTCAATTTCTTCCGGGGTCATGCCCGGCGCCTTCATGATGACTTTGACTTGCGTGCTGGAGACATCGGGAAATGCATCAATGGGTAAGGTACGAAACGCGTACCAGCCAGCACCGGCCAGCAATGCCGCAATCAACAGCATGAATAGTCGTTGCGAGAGTGCGAACTGAATCAATCGTTGCATGTCATTCGCCTCCGCTTTCGCCGAGCCACGCAGCTTTCAGGGCGATTATATTGCTGATGCCGATTTCATCGCCGGCTTTCAGATTGCCTTCCACGCTCACCAACTGGGCAGCACTGGCAATCACGGTGACAGGACGTGCCGAAAAACCCGAAGGCGTGCGAACAAAGACAAATGCGTTACCGTCTTGACGCACCACCGCGGCAATCGGCAGTGCCCAGGCACCTTCGGTATTGGCGAACGGTACCTGTGCTTGTACGAATTCGCCTGGACTGAACTCGGCATCACCGGCACTGACTTGTGCACGCAGAGTGACGGTTTGGCTTTCACTGACGAGGGCGCTGACGCTGATCGGTTTTGCAGTGAGTTTGCTGCCGACAATCGTGATGCTTTGATCTTTCGACCAGGCATTGGAACGATCAGCCGGAATTTGAATGTCGAGCCACAACTCGGAAAGATTGGCGACCCGCACCAGTGGATCTGCACTGGCGACGCGTTGTCCCGGTTTGACTTCAAGCGCCAACACCGTGCCCGCTTGTTTGGCACGCAGTGTCAGGCCATCCATCAAGGCACCGCCATTGGCAACGCGATTGATACTGCCGGCATCCAAACCGGCAAGACGCAAGGCAGCCTGTGATTGACGCAAGCGAGCCTGACTATCGTTGGCGGCTAGTTCTGCTTCGTAAACACGGCGCTGGGGAATGATGCCGTCCTTGAATAATTTACGTTCGCGATCCAGCGTTTGGCGTGCCATTCGATCGCCGTTGGCCGCTTCCATCAAGGCCAATTGCAACTGGCCGAACTCCGGACTGTTCAAACGCACCAGCGCATCGCCGCTGCGCACGTTTTGATGTTCGGCAATCAGAATTTGATCGACCAATCCTGCTACCGGCGCACTCAACATTTGTTCGCTTTGCGGTGGTACGACTACGCGGGCGGGATAGGTCAGGCCACGAATTTCGGTCGGGCGGTCCAACTTCAATAATTTGATGCCCAAGGCTTGTAACTGCGATGCACTCACTCCAAATTCGGCTTTTGGCTGCGCACTTTCGCTGCTGGGTTCTGAGGTACTGTCGTTGGCAACAACTGCCGGTTCGGCAGCCATCTCGGGAGTCTTGCTGCAGCCGCTAAAAAGAACAACGGAAAGCAAGACGCTCACAAAACGGATGGTCATGGTGAAACTCCACTAAATGAAAGGATTAAATTTTTTATGTCCGCAGCAAGGAGGCTGTGTGTTTTATCAGCGTCAAAGTGCGCAAAGAGAAAGCTGTCGAGCAGGCAGACGACAGAACGCAACCCATCAAAGGAGTCGTTTGTGATAAATCACAAAAGGGGAGTTACGAACGGTTCAACGTCACTCGTGAAAGACTGGCCATGCGAGTCTTTCTACAGCGCGTGCGCCTCAGGCTATGGGCGGACGGAAATGAGATATTTTTAACAGCAGATGGCGTGTTGCTATAACGCTGACGCTAAGCGTCGATACGATCGGAGACAAGCGGAAATCAAACGGACCCGATAACACCGCGAAGGCCTGACCGCAGCAATGACTGGCATGTGCCAAGCCGTGCAGACCACTATTTTTTTCGATGTCGTCACTTTGATCTGCAGTCACTTGTTTATCACTGGAAGCGTGATCATCAAAATGATTGCCGTTCTGGGCGATATGCAGGGACTCATGTTGTTCCGCCAATACCGATACCATCGGTGCCAGGATCATCGCCAACACCAGCAACAGGCAAGTGAACCTGTACCAGGATTGGTTTCGATGTGTCGGGCGGAAAATCATGGCGCTATGATACCTTTTGCGGCGGCTGAAATACTATTTCACAATATGCCCAAGGCTTAAATACAGGCTATCAGCTTCAATTTGAGCTCAAGCCATCGAGCAATTGCCTTAAATCTTCCGGAATCGGCATCGGTTTCAAGGCGCTGACATTGGCACCCCCGGTATTGCCAA
>CAZPCE010000335.1:0-3196 GCA_964584915.1 uncultured Arenimonas sp.
GAAAGCTGGCGGCCCGAGTTATCGAACTGGACCTGCAGAGCGCTCAGGTCGCTCAACAGGTCTTTCGACTTTACGTCTTCCACGGTTTCGTCACCGCCGGCGCCGGGCAGCTTGTCGAAATTGAACTCGCCATCGGTAAACTTGCCGTCTTTTGCCAGGCGTTCGCCGAGGGCATTCAAACGATTGGCCTGAATTTGCAGTTCGCCCACGCGGGCGGCAACGGCATTGATTTCGCGTTGCGCATCGGCCTTTGCGGTTTTGAGTTCTTTGTTTTGTTCGGTCAGCTGCGCCTGAAGACGGGCGATTTCAGCTTTGGCGGCGCCATTGGCGCCACGGCCAAAAAAGCCAATGCTGAAAGCGAGTGCTAACAATAAGAATATCGAACCACCGGCAATGGCCGCGGTTTTTGGATCATCGAACGCCAACTTCTTGGGCGTGCGAAAGAATTTTGAAACGATGATAATGTTCATCATGCTTAAACGTTCTCACAATCAGGTCCATGGCACGGTGGCTTCATCCGGTGGTCCGGTTCAGGCGCTGCAGGCAGCGAACGAATCAAACCTGATGAAACTGATCCAACGGGCCCAGCAACTGGACCAGCTCGACCAAACACTGCGCCAAATTTTGCCCCCTGCATTGGCGAAAGAATGTCGGCTCGCCAATATCAGTCAGGAAAAACTGGTGTATTCGGTATCAAATCCGGTCTGGAAGTCCAAACTGCGCCTCTATGGCGACGCTTTACTCAGCGCGGCCGGTGCAGCCGGGTTTCAAGTCCAGGCTTTGACGATAAAAGTGACTCCCCCGGACTCGGTCCCCCTGAGTCCAACAACCGGTAAGCCCCTTACTCAGGCAGTTCGCGATTCATTGCGAGCCACCGCCCACTCCGTGGAAGACCCGCAACTGCGGGAACAACTCCTAAAACTGGCATCCTTGCCCTAAAGCCAACATCGCTGTGGCCGGTCATTGTGCCGGAATACGTTAGAGCCGCCGTTAAAAACCTGTTATTTCAATGTGATACAAGCCGCAAAGTGCAAGATCACCAGGTCAAAATGCCCTGTTTTATTGGGCGTGCGCCGGATGGGCGTAGGAAATCGGGGCGGTTGCCGGGTCATCGGCATAGGTGACTTCTTCCCAGGTACTCGGGTCGGCCAACATGGCGCGCAGCAACTGGTTATTCAGGGCATGGCCTGATTTATAGGCGTAAAACGCACCGACCAGGCTGTGACCGAGCAGGTACAGATCGCCAATAGCGTCGAGAATCTTGTGTTTTACGAACTCGTCTTCGTACCGGAGGCCGTCTTCATTCAAGATGCGGTAATCGTCCAGCACGATCGCATTGTCCATGCTGCCACCCAATGCAAGGTTGCGATCACGCAGGAATTCGATGTCTTTCATGAAACCGAAGGTGCGGGCGCGGCTGACTTCCTTAACGAACGAGGTAGTCGAGAAATCGATTTCCACGCTGGAGGTCGATTTGCTGAAGACCGGATGCTTGAAGTCGATAGTGAAGCCGACCTTGAAACCGTCAAAAGGCTCGAAACGGGCCCACTTGTCGCCATCCACTACCTGGATCGGCTTGACGATCTTGATGAAACGCTTGGCGACGTTCTGCTCTTCAATGCCGGCAGACTGCAGCAGGAAGACGAAAGGGCCGGCGGAACCATCCATGATCGGCACTTCGAAATGCGACAAATCAACATAGGCGTTATCGATACCCAGGCCTGCAAAAGCGGACATCAGGTGCTCGATCGTCATTACGCGGACATCGTCCTGCACCAGCGCGGTACACATGCTGGTTTCGCCGACTAGTAGAGCGTGAGCCTTGATTTCAACCGGTTTGGCGAAGTCGGTACGACGAAAAATGATGCCTGAATTCGGCGCAGCGGGACGCAAGGTCATGTAAACCTTCTGCCCGCTGTGCAGACCCACGCCCGTGGCGCGAATGACATTTTTCAAGGTACGTTGTTTCATCATCATGGTTTATTCCATCTACCCAAGCCTGACGCTTTCCGGGAACAGCTCAAAACTCCCGCGAGGATATCACAGCTCCAGCTGAACAAAAGTATAAAAGCCCCTGTTTTTCACGGACTTGCAACAATAATATGTTTCAAATGTGGAACGGTTCGCAGTCTCAAGGCTTATGGAGACAGACGATAGGCAATCGAAGTTCAATCTAGATGCCGAGCAATCCCAAACGGATAAAAAAAGCCCGCCAAGAGGCGGGCTTGAAGTAAATCCAAGGGAACAAGGCATCCAACATCATCCTTGATGTTGTTTTGGTACATACCATCAAGCAAGTCGGGCCAAGGCCCGACTTGCCTCAATCCGCCTGGCGACGCAAAAACGCCGGAATATCCAGATAGCTGTGATCGGTTGGCAAATCGCTTAAAGCGGTTTGCGGTTGTGATTCACCGACACGGCTTGCGCGCAGGCCAAGATTATTACCCGCGGCATTGCTTTCGGCATTCAACATGCTGTCGTAATCCGGCAAGCCGGTGGTGGCGTTGCGCACCAGTTTGACTGGATTGCGCATCGGTTCCTTGCTGCCGAACTCGACGCGATCCGGACGCACGCTGCCACGGGCAACGCCCCGATTCAAACCGGTGGCAACGACGGTGACGCGGACTTCGTCCTGCATGTTTGGATCCAGCACGGTACCAACCACAACAGTTGCATCTTCCGCAGCGAACTCGTCGACGATACGGCCCACTTCATCAAACTCGCGCATGGTGAAATCCGGACCTGCGGTGATATTCACCAGCACGCCGTTTGCACCGGCCAGATTGACTTCGTCCAGCAATGGATTGCTGATCGCGGCTTCCGCGGCAGCTTGTGCACGATCATCGCCACGGGCAGTACCGCTGCCCATCATGGCCAGACCCATTTCACTCATCACGGTGCGCACGTCGGCAAAGTCGACGTTGATCAGACCCGGACGCACGATCAAATCGGCAATACCCTGCACTGCACCAAGCAATACATCGTTGGCAGCACGGAAGGCTTGCATCATCGTCGCATCGCGACCAAGCACCGTGATCAGTTTTTCATTCGGAATGGTGATCAGGGAATCGCAGTGTTGCGCCAATTCCTCGATACCTTTCAACGCAACCTGCATGCGACGACGACCTTCGAACGGGAAAGGCTTGGTGATAACGGCCACCGTCAGGATTCCCATTTCTTTCGCCAACTGCGCAAC
>CAZPCE010000336.1:0-3186 GCA_964584915.1 uncultured Arenimonas sp.
TTTTCCTGCCCATCACCCAGTTCGGATGCGCGCAGGCTTCTTGTGGCGTAATCGAAGCGAGCGATGCGCGACTGCGTCCGCGGAAGGGTCCGCCGGAGGCCGTCAGCAACAAGCGGCGAACCGCCTTGTGGTTTCCGTCTGGCGGCAGGCACTGGTAGATCGCATTGTGTTCGCTATCGATTGGCAATATTTCCGCGCCGTTTTCGCGGGCGGTTCGCATCAGAATTTCGCCGGCGACGACGACCGATTCCTTGTTGGCCAATAACAAACGCTTGCCCGTCGCTGCGGCAGCAAGCGTGGAACGCATGCCGGCAGCGCCGACTATGGCAGCAAGTACGGTATCAAATTGTGGTGCGGCGGCAACTTCATTCAAAGCTTCTGCCCCCGACATCGGCCGTGTCGCGAGGCCAAGGTTTTTCAAACCGTCGCGCAGGGCGGAGTAACCGTCGGGATCGGCGATGACCGCGATATCGGGTTTGAATCTGGCGCAGAGATTCAATAAATCGTCGACTTTCGAATTTGCGCTTAATGCGGCAGCACGGTACCTGTCGGGATGACGTGCAATCACGTCCAGAGTCGACAATCCAATCGAGCCGGTCGCACCCAGCAGGGCAATATTTTTTATAGATCCAGCCATGATTTGCCAATAACGAAAATCGGCAACACCGCCAGCAAACTATCCAGACGATCCATCAAACCACCATGGCCGGGAATCAGGTCGCTGGAATCCTTGTAGCCCGAATGGCGTTTCATCAGGCTTTCAAACAAATCGCCGACCACCGAAAAGACCATTGTGACGATGGTCAACAGCAGCAGCCAAGTCAGCTCGGACCAGAACAGTCCCAGCCAAGGCGTTGCCGCGACCGCCAGCAATAAAATGGCGACGACACCGCCAATCACGCCTTCCCAGCTTTTGCCGGGACTGATGCGGGGCGCCAGTTTTGTTTTGCCGTAGCGCACGCCGGCAAAGTACGCGCCGGTATCTGCGGCCCAGGCAATCGCGATGGCGAACAATGCCCAGCGAGGCCCAATCATGCCGTTGCCATGCAGCCATGCGAGCGCGCACCACGCTGGAATCACGCACAGGCTGCCCGCCAATAGTTTCAGGCTGCGATTGATGGAAGTATCGGCTTTCGCGAATTCGAATCGCCATAACCAAAGGCAAACAAACAACCACCAAATTGCACCGATCAGACTGATTAATTTCAGTCCGAACAAACCGCGGCCACTACCCCAGGCCAGGGCCAGCATCATCAAGGCATTGCCGGCAATGTACAGGGAGCGGGGAATCTTCTCGGTAAGGCCCGCCAGCGCAGACCATTCCCATAGTCCGACCAGCAAAACGGCCGCTACCGCTGCGGCAAGATAGGGTGTCGGCAAATAATAGACTGCGGCGATGGCAACGGGTGCCATCAGCAGCGCGGCGATGATGCGCGTTTTCCTCGGGCTCATGCTGCCGCATCCCCGGGTTTGACTTGCGCACTGGTTAAACCGAAGCGGCGTTCTCTGCTTGCAAAATCATCCATGGCTTGTTGCAAAGTAATTTCATCCAGATCTGGCCAAAGGGTCTCAGTAAACCACATTTCCGTGTAGGCCAATTGCCACAGCAAAAAATTGCTGATGCGAAGGTCGCCACCCGTTCGGATAAACAAATCCGGGGCGGGTTGCTCCGCCAGCGACATCCTGGAGCCGAGCAATGCTTCGTCAATGCTGTCGGGACTGATTTTTCCGTTGGCAACGTCCAAAGCCAGTGAACGCGCGGCTTGCGTGATATCGGCACGGCCGCCGTAACCGGCGGCGATATTCATGTTCAATTGCCGGTTGTCTTTTGTCAGGTCTTCGGCGCGCAGCATCTTGTTGCGGATGACTTCGGAAAAATCGTGGCGTTCGCCGATGAACGTAATCCGTACGCCGCGGCGATGCAACTCGTCGACTTCACTGTCGAGCATGTGCAAAAACAGTTTCATCAATGCGCCGACTTCTTCCGCAGGCCGATTCCAGTTTTCGCTGGAAAACGCGAACAGGGTCAGACTGCCGATGCCTTGCCTGATGCAAAATTCCATGCAGACGCGCACCGCTTTGGCGCCGGCACGATGGCCGAGGCTGCGCGGACGGTGCCGGCGTTCGGCCCAGCGACCGTTGCCGTCCATGATGACGGCGAGATGTTTGGGCAATTTATGCAAAGAATCATTCATGCGGTGGGCAAAGCCTTAAACCGCCATCAATTCTTGCTCTTTGGCTTTCACGACATCATCGATGTCTTTCACGGCTTTGTCGGTCAGCTTCTGGATGTCGTCTTCGGCCGAGCGCACTTCATCTTCGGTCGCGGTTTTTTCCTTCAGCATTTCCTTGATGTGCTGGATCGCGTCGCGACGGACATTGCGGATCGCGATTTTGGAATCTTCGCCATCGCCATGCACCTGCTTCGACAAGGCCTTGCGGCGTTCTTCGGTCAGCGGCGGCAGGTTGATGCGAATGATCTGGCCAGCGGTATTCGGGGTGAGGCCGAGGTCCGAGGCCAAAATGGCTTTTTCCACCGCGGCGACCATCGGTTTTTCCCAGGGAGTGATTACCAGCGAGCGGGCATCGGCGACGGCAACGGTCGCCACCTGCGAAAGCGGCATATCGGAACCGTAATAATTCACCTTGATATGGTCGACGATGGCGGTTGTGGCACGGCCGGTACGCAGCTTGGTGAGATCCTGGCGCAGTGCTTCCACACTTTTCGTCATGCGGATTTGGGCATCTTTCTTAATGTCGATCAGGGACATGGGGCTTACCTAAAACGTGAAATATGGCCGATTATAGCCGCTGCCGAGAGGCCCGTGGCGATGGAATCGGCGGAAACGACCTGATGGGCGGCTTAGGCGTGAACCAGGGTGCCGATCTCTTCGCCACGCAAAATGCGCATCAGCGCGCCGGGTTGCATCATGTCGTAGATACGCAACGGTACCCGGTTGTCGCGGCAAAGCGCGAACGCTGCGGTATCCATTACCTGCAAATTGCGGGCAATCACTTCGTCATAGGTAAGGTGGTCGAAACGCTTGGCTTTCGGGTTCTTTTTCGGGTCGGCATCGTAAATGCCGTCCACTTTGGTGGCCTTGAGCAATAAATCGGCGCCAATTTCGGTCGCGCGCAGGGCAGCTGCGGAATCTGTCGTGAAAAACGGATTGCCGGTACCGGCGG
>CAZPCE010000337.1:0-3185 GCA_964584915.1 uncultured Arenimonas sp.
CGACAATAACGATTTCACCACGCTCACCTGGGTAAAGCCGGAACTTGACGAAACACTTCGTCAGGCACGAAACGCTTTGCAAATATACGTAGAAGAGGGTGAAGATCCCACGCAGTTGAAAGATTGCGCTTCATTCCTGCATCAGGTGCAGGGCACGCTTCGCATGGTCGAGCTCTACGGCGCTGCGATGGTGGCAGAAGAAATGGAGCAGCTGAGCAAGGCGCTGATCGAGGGTAAGGTCGAAAAGCGCGACGATGCCTACGGCGTTCTGATGCAAGGCATCGTGCAGTTGCCGGATTATCTGGAGCGTTTGCAAACCGGCCACCGCGACATTCCGATCGTTCTATTGCCGTTGCTCAACCAATTACGTGCAAGCCGCGGTGAACAGGGATTGTCGGAAAGCGTCCTGTTCTCGCCTGATTTATCCAGGCCGTTGCCCGATTCCGCCAAGGGCCCGACTTATCCATTGGCGGCAGATGAATTATCCCGCCGCGCCGATACGCTTCGTAATCTGTTCCAGGGCGCGCTATTGCGCTGGCTGAAAGACGACAACAGCGCAAGCAACATCAAAGACATGACCGATGTCTGTGATCAATTGGTTCCGATCACTTTTTCCGAGCCCGCCCGTCGCCTGTTCTGGGTGGCTTCCGGTACGTTGGATGCGCTCAGCAAAGGGGCGTTCAAAGCCAGCAATGCGCTCAAGCAATCGTTGGGTAAAGTCGAACGTGAAATCAAGCGTCTTGCGGAAGGCGGCGACGATGCATTCCGCAACGATCCGCCGATCGAGCTGACGCGGCAACTGCTTTATTTCGTCGCCCACGAGGCGACCGATGCCGGTCGCATCGGCGAAATTCGCGAAGTTTTCGGATTGAACGACAATCTGCCCAATGCAGCAGAACTTGCGCATGCTCAGGGCAGCCTGACCGGCCACAATCGCGCATTGCTGGCAACGGTCGCCGTTGCCATCAAGGAAGATTTGATGCGCGTGAAGGATTCGCTCGATCTTTATCTTCGTACACCCAATGCAGCCTCTTCCGACCTTAATTCGCAAGTGGACGCGCTTGACCGCGTAGGCGATACCCTGGGCATGCTCGGCCTGGGCGTTGCACGCCGAGTCGTGCAGGAACAGCGCACCGCGATCAACGATATTGTTTCCGGCCAGCGTAAAGCCGATGAAGCCAGCTTGCTCGATATTGCCGGCGCACTGCTTTATGTCGAAGCATCTCTGGACGACCAGGTTGCGAGACTCGGCCAGGACGACAGCGCGGAAGCCGGCGTAAAAACCGGTACGCCGCTGCCAAGTTCCGAAGCACGTAAAGTGCTTGATGTATTGCTAAAAGAAGCCGCGACCAATTTCACCCAGGCGCGCCAATGTTTTGTCGCGTTCGTGGAAACCCATTGGGACCACACGCAGCTCAACGAAGTGCCGCGATTGCTCGAAGAAGTCGCCGGTGCGCTCAGGGTGCTGGATGTCGACAAGGCTCCCGATTACCTGACCGGCGTTCGCCGGTTTACTGAAAGCGAATTGCTGCGCCGTCAGCGCGTGCCGAACGGCCAGCAAATGGACCGTCTGGCCGATGCATTGGCAAGTCTTGAGTATTTTCTTGAAGCCGTACGCGATCGCCGCCCGAACCGCGACCAGATTCTTGAAGTCGCACAAAACAGTCTCGAAGCGCTTGGTTATTGGCCTCTACCGGCACAGGAAGTTTCGGAACCGGTGGCGAAACCCGCACCAATCAAACCCGTGGTTGCCGAACCCGTCGCCGCTGCGCCGGAGCCTTTTGTGCCCATGCCCGAAGCGCCACGCGTCATCGAAGAAATCGCCCCTGCCGCCTTTACGCAGGCGCCGGCACCGGTTGAAGCGGAAGCCAGCGAACCAAGCTTTGCCGATATTCTCAAGGAAGCCGCTTCAGCGCCGGCATTCGATGCACAAACGTTTGAAGCACCTGCAATACCGGTAACCGTCGTTGCTGCTGCGGTCGTAACCGCGCCGGTGATTGCGGCGCCAGTTTCGTCGGTACCGGTTGTCGGGGAATTGATCGGCAGCTTCGATGCCGCCAGTGACGAGATCGACGATGAAATTCGCGAAGTCTTCTCGGAAGAATTCGAGGAAGAAATCGGCAATCTCGAACAATTGTTGCCACCTTGGCGCTCGGCGCCGGACAATCCTGAATTACTGCGCCCGATCCGTCGCGTATTCCACACGCTAAAAGGCAGTGGCCGTCTGGTCGGTGCGAAAACCCTGGGTGAGTTCAGCTGGAAAGTGGAAAGCCTGCTCAATCGGGTTTTGGACGGTACGCGTGCGGCATCGCCGGCCGTGGTTGCTTTGCTCGATAAAGCTTTCAATACCCTGCCTTTACTGCGCGCGGCATTGATGGGCGAGACCGTGTATGCCGATTTGAAAGGCATCGAAGCCATTGCCGAAAAATTGACGGCGGGCGAAGAGGTGTATTACGAAACGGCACCTTTGGCTGCAGTGGCTGCCAATATTCCAGTCGGCGGAGATTTGACGGATGCGCAAGCTCCTCTTGCCGACGTGGTAGAAGAAGTGATTGCTGCACCGGAAGCTGCCAGCGCAGAACCTGAAGTCGAGGTTGGTGACGGCATTGAATTCTCGATTGACCCTGTCCTGTTTGAAATCCTCAAACCGGAAGTTGCCGGACATCTGGAAACGGTTGAAAACTGGATTGCAGAATCCGGCAGAAACAACAACACCGCGGTTACCGAAGTGTTGCTGCGTTCGGTGCATACCATGAACGGTGCATTCGGTATGACCGAAGTGACCACGATTACCGATGTCACCGCACCACTGGAAGGTTATCTGAAGCGCGCGATGGCGCATTCAGTAAGCCTGGATGCAAATGCGGTTGCGCTTGTTTCCGAAGCCGCTGCCGCAATCCGCCACACCATCAGTGCATTGGATCGCCCGAAACCCGTGCTGCCGCGTTTCGAAGATTTGGCCGCGCGCATTCAGGGTTTGCGTGACGCATTGCCTGAATCGACACAGCCATCCGTGCCACTTCATATGGATTCAGAAGCGGAGCACATGCCTTCGGTTGCGCTTATCGAGAAACCGGATGTTTCCGCGATTCCGGATTTTGCCGCCGATTTTGCCGCAGCAGAGGCCGCCGCAGCAGAAGCCGCAGCAGCAGAAGCCGCAGCAGCAGAGGCCGCAGCAGCAGAAG
>CAZPCE010000338.1:0-281 GCA_964584915.1 uncultured Arenimonas sp.
TTCGCATCGGTAATCATGCTCGTCACCGAACTAAGCACGTCCGAATCCGGAGCCAATTGAATTCGAATTTTTTCCCATGACGCAATGGCATCCTGATACTTACCGGCCTGGTAATCACTCATGCCATACAACCACAGTGCATCTTGATTGAGCGGGTCTTTTTTCAAGACGTTCTTGATCATTTCCAAGGGCTTGCCGTCGATCCGTCTTGTCGGATTCATCAGGGCCAGCGCCTCGGCATAAGCAACTTCGATTTCGGGTCGCTCAGGTGCCATGGCATA
>CAZPCE010000338.1:291-958 GCA_964584915.1 uncultured Arenimonas sp.
TTTGCCTCACCATTCCGATCCATCGACTTGTAGGCACGACCTAACAACAACCAGCCATCGACATCATCCGGGTTTTTCTCGAGTTTTTTGGTGAGACTGTCAATCGCTTTCGTCATGTCCATGCCCGGCATGACCGCAGCTGCAGACTTTTCTGCCGCCGAGCTGGTCATGGCAGTGGGACTCAGACTTTGCGACAAGGCATCAGGCTGGCCGATGGATCTATACAAGATGAAGGCTGCCACCGGAAACAGAATCACGACACCGGCGATAACCAGTTTCGTCGATGACGCAACCTGGGTTTTGCCATCTGTATTTTCAGGATGGCTTTTCGAAATCTGCTCGGATTTGAGATCAAACTCTTCCTGAGTTATGACGCCGGCATCGAGCGCCTGTTTAAGTGCCTTGGTTTGCCGGGATGCAATTCCACCATCTCCGGTTTTCAAGTCTCTGAACACCGGAAAAAACAAAAAAGCCAGAGTGGCCGCCAGTATAAAAATGCCAATTACAATAAATAAAGTCACTGCCAATCTCCTTTGATCGGATCTTCAACCGGCTCGACAATCGCCTTGGAACTCCGCTTGCGAACTATGCGGGTCAATAAAAATGCTCCGCCCAATAACAAAACAAACGGGCCGAACCACAATAGCCAGGTTCTGGGTTTCACCGG
>CAZPCE010000338.1:968-3169 GCA_964584915.1 uncultured Arenimonas sp.
CCGGTCGCGCTGATCGACGGCGAGCTCATGATCGGTTTCACCGGCGGGCTGTACAAAATAAAATCACCGTATCGACTCGTCATATAATCTTTTATCTCGGCATCGGTTTTGCCTTCCCGGATTTGTGAAATCACGTCGTTGCGCAGGTCTTGCGCCAATCCTGCAGTGGAGTCAGCAATATTCTCGTTTTGACAGACCAGACAGCGTAATTCCCTGGCAAGAGTCTGAAAACGGACCTCCTCTTTGCCATCCTTGAATTCAATGGGATCAATCGCAATCGCGGCGCCGACTACTCCAAAGTAAACAATTAAAAGCAACATGAATCTTTTCATTGTGCTTTCTCCTGCTTCATCTTCTCCAGTAAGGGCAGAAATTCATCGCGGATGGTGTCAGGTGTAATTGCGCCGATATGCTTGTAGCGAATAACGCCTCTGGCATCCACGAGAAACGACTCAGGCGCACCATAGACACCAAAATCAATGGCGACCTTTCCAGCCTCGTCTGCAATCACGACATCGTAGGGATTACCGAACTGCTGCAGCCAAAGCTTGGCATCGTTCGGGTCATCCTTGTAATCAAATCCGACAATGGTGATGCCCAAAGCCTTCCCCTGCGACATCAATACCGGATTTTCTTCACGGCAGACAAAGCACCAGCTTGCAAAGACATGAAGCAAATATGGCTTGCCGGCGAGAGATTTGCTATCCAGAAACACTTCCGGCGTGTACAAATGCGGAAGCGAAAATTCCGGCGCAGGCTTGCCAATCAGTGGCGATGGCACTTCGTTAATATCATGTCCCTTGATGTACCAGATTCCAAAACCTAGCAATGCAAACAACACGCTGAAAGCGAGTAATGGCAAGATACGGGCATTCATACATTCACCGGATCGCTTGCAGACTTGTCCATATCAACCGGCTTTTCATCTTCGGCCCCTTTTCCCACTAATTTGCGAAATCTGGCGTCAGTCGCGGCAACAAAGCCACCAAGAACCATGAACAAGGCACCAAGCCATATCCATCGGATAAACGGCTTTACATAGACTCGCACCGACCACGAACCATCGGCACCCAGCGGTTCCCCCAAAGCAATATATAGATCGCGCGTTATACCCGGATCAATCGCTGATTCGGTTTGCACGTTAGACCCCTGCGAGTACTGCCTTTTTTGTGGATGCAACTTTGCGACCTGCTTGCCATTCCGCAGTACGGTGATATCGCCTTCATCGGCAATGTAGTTCGGCCCTTCCACCCGTTTTACTTCATTGAAAAGGAACTGATAATTTCCCATGACCACAGCCTTGCTGGGTTCCATTCGCAGATCTTTCTCTACACTGGTCGCTTCAGTAATCAAGACACCAGTGAAGAATACAGCAACGCCAAAATGCGCAAAAATCATGCCCAGCATTTCTGGGGTATACCTTCGACCACGAGGCTGTTGTCGCCAGCGTAAATACGCAAACAGAAGTATCCCGAGACCGACCCACAATGAAGCGGCCACGCCAAGTAACGCTTTCCAGGACAGTTCATGACCAAGCATCCATGCGAGCAAAACCGAAAATGCGGTAACGATTAAAACAGGCTGCAAGCGTTTTCCCGCAGACTTCAAATCACCGGAAGTCCAATTGATGAAAGGTCCCAAAGGCAACAACAGCCCAATCGGAATCATCATGATCAAAAACATGACGCCGAAATACGGCGCACCTACCGATATTCTTCCAAGATTCAATGCCTCGCCAATCAAGGGATAAAGAGTACCCAGCAACACCATCGCGGCCGCAGAAACAAGTAAAAGGTTATTCGCAAGCAAAAATGACTCTCTTGAAACCGGTGCAAAAGGTTGCCCTGCCGCAACCTTCGGTGCGCGAATGGAGTACAAGAGCAAAGAACCGCCGACGACAACACCAAGGAACACAAGAATAAACATTCCCCGCTCCGGATCACTGGCAAATGCGTGGACGGAGGTGAGCACGCCCGAGCGAACTAGAAATGTACCCAACAAGCTAAATGAAAATGCAAAAATCGCCAGCAGCATTGTCCATGCGCGGAAGCTGCCACGCTTTTCAGTGACCGCCTGTGAATGAATCAACGCCGTCCCCACTAGCCAGGGCATGAAGGATGCATTTTCTACCGGATCCCAAAACCACCAGCCGCCCCAGCCTAATTCGTAATAGGCCCACCAACTTCCCAATGCAATACCCA
>CAZPCE010000339.1:0-1533 GCA_964584915.1 uncultured Arenimonas sp.
ATTCTATTGGAGTGTTTCATGGCTGGCATCGCATCCCCTAAAGCCCAAGGCCCGGTACTCCACGACTGGCGACCGGAAGACGCAAATTTCTGGCAATCCGGCGGCAGCAGCGTCGCCAGTCGTAATCTCTGGATTTCCATTCCGGCCCTGTTACTGGCGTTTGCCGTCTGGATGATGTTTTCGGCGGTTGCCATCAAGTTGAAGGACGTCGGATTTCATTTTACCGACGACCAACTCTTCTGGTTAACGGCACTGCCGGGATTGTCCGGCGCAACCCTGCGAATTTTCTATTCCTACATGGTATCGATGGTGGGCGGTCGCCGCTGGACGGCGATTTCGACCGCTTCGCTGATGATTCCCGCCATCTGGCTCGGCTTTGCCGTGCAGGACACAGCGACTCCGTACTGGCATTTCGTCGCGATCGCGATTTTGTGCGGCTTCGGCGGCGGTAACTTTGCCTCGAGCATGTCGAACATTTCTTTCTTCTACCCCAAATCTAAACAAGGCTATGCCCTTGGAATGAATGCCGGCCTAGGCAATCTCGGTGTTTCGGCAACGCAATTCCTGATTCCCATGGTGATATCGATGGGCATCTTCGGTGCCATTGCCGGCAATCCGCAGATGACAGGCGATGGCAAGGAAATGTATTTGCAAAATGCCGGCTTTCTCTGGGTACCCTTCCTGTTTGTCTGCACTCTCGCCGCCTGGTTCGGCATGAATGATTTGACGACTTCGCGTTCCACTTTTTCGGAACAATCCGTCATTTTCAGCCGCAGCCAGAATTGGCTGATGTGCTGGTTGTATATGGGCACTTTCGGTTCGTTTATCGGGTTCTCCGCCGGCTTTCCAATGTTGATCAAAACCCAGTTTCCCGAAATCAACGCTCTGACTTATGCCTTCCTCGGCCCACTGGTTGGTGCACTGGCAAGACCCGTCGGTGGCTGGCTGTCGGATAAAACCGGTGGTGCCATGTTGACGTTCTGGGTATTCGTCCTGATGGTGGCGGGCGTCTTCGGCGTGCTGCATTTTCTGCCGGTCGACGGCAAGGGCGGCAATTTCACCGGTTTCCTGATCAGCTTTATGGCCCTGTTTATCTTGTCGGGCATCGGCAACGCTTCGACCTTCCGCATGATTCCGATTATTTTCCGCACCTTTCATGACCGCAAATCAGTGCAGTCGACGCCGGAAGAAAAGACCGCGTCCCTGCGCAACGCCGGCATCGAGTCGGCGGCCACGATAGGTTTCAGTTCGGCCATTGGTGCCTACGGCGGATTTTTCATCCCGAAAAGTTACGGCAGCTCGATCGCATTGACCGGCGGACCGCAGGCGGCACTTTACGCCTTCATTATTTTTTACTTTACCTGCATTGCCATTACCTGGTGGTGGTACTACCGTAAGCGGGCGCCCTATCCGTGCTGATGGCAGTGTCACAAATGTTACTGATTACGCGGCTTATTATTAATTTTTCGGAGTGCTGGCAATGAGTTATTTTCTCGACCGTCTCAACTTTCTAAAGCCGGCAGCAGAGCCGTT
>CAZPCE010000339.1:1633-3162 GCA_964584915.1 uncultured Arenimonas sp.
GCCAAGAGCTACAAAACCAAACGCGGCATGGGCGGTTTTGTTCGCGTCAATTGGGATGAAGCCAATGAAATGATCGCGGCGGCTAATCTGTTTACGACAAAAAAATTCGGTCCCGACCGCGTTGTCGGATTCTCGCCAATCCCCGCCATGTCGATGGTCAGTTACGCCGCCGGTGCACGTTACCTCTCGCTGCTGGGCGGCGCCTGCCTGAGTTTTTATGATTGGTACTGCGATCTGCCACCCGCCTCGCCGCAGGTATGGGGCGAGCAAACCGACGTACCGGAATCGGCCGATTGGTATAACAGTCGCTACATCATCGCCTGGGGTTCCAACGTACCGCAGACGCGAACACCCGATGCCCACTTCTTCACCGAGGCGCGCTACAACGGCACCAAAACGGTGGCCATTACGCCGGATTATTCCGAGGTCGCCAAGCTGACCGATGTCTGGTTGCATCCCAAGCAAGGTACCGATGCCGCGCTGGCATTTGCCTTTGGCCATGTGATCCTGCGCGAGTTCCATCTCGACAACCCTTCATCCTATTTCCTCGATTATTGCCGGCAATATTCGGATATGCCGATGCTGGTTCGACTCGATGCGCGCGATGACGGCAGTTTTGTCGCAGGACGTTTCTTGCGCGCCTCCGATCTCGATGGCGGCATGGGTGAAAGCAATAATCCCGAATGGAAAACCCTCGCCTTTGATGAGAACACTGGGGCACTGACCGTTCCCAATGGCTCGGTCGGTTTCCGCTGGGGCGAAAAAGGCAAATGGAATATTGAAGAAAAAGACAGCGCTGGTCGCGAAACCCGTTTGCGCCTGAGTCTGGACAAAGTTCACGATGAAATTGTGGAAGTCAGCTTCCCGTATTTCGGCGGTGTCGAGCATGAAAAATGGACGTCCAGCAAACACGAAGACATTCTCAAACGCAATCTGCCGGTACGCCGCATTAAAACCGCCGATGGCAGCGATTGCCTGGTCGCGAGCGTGTATGACCTGACACTGGCGCAATACGGTTTGGACCGTGGGTTTGGCGGCGGATACGTCGCGAATAATTTCGACGACAATGTGCCGGGCACGCCTGCCTGGCAAGAAAAAATCACCGGCGTGCCACGCGGCGACGTGATCAAGATTGCCCGCGAATTTGCCCGCAATGCCGACAAGACCCGCGGCCGCAGCATGATTATCGTCGGTGCCGCGATGAACCACTGGTATCACAACGACATGAACTATCGCGGCCTGATCAATATGTTGATCATGTGCGGTTGCGTTGGACAAACCGGCGGCGGCTGGGCCCATTACGTGGGTCAGGAAAAATTGCGGCCGCAATCGGGCTGGACACCGCTGGCGTTTGGTCTGGACTGGAGCAAGCCACCACGCCAAATGAATGGCACCTCGTTTTTCTATTTCAACTCCGATCAATGGCGTTATGAAAAACTGGATGTTTCAGAAATCATTTCACCGCTGGCAGACCCGAAAAAATATTCTGGCAGTCTGGTAGATTTCAATCTGCGTGCCGTGCGCATGGG
>CAZPCE010000340.1:0-2410 GCA_964584915.1 uncultured Arenimonas sp.
CATAGTCACGTTTCTGCTGGCCCTGTTGCTGCAGCGTTTGACTCGGTGGATTCAGCATCGCGTCGAGAGTTGATTCTATTGGTTTGCGATTATTTTATTGAAAAACGTCAGTAGGCTGTTTGCACATCCGGCATCCGTATATTCGAAAAAGGCATTTTCGTCGATATCTTTGACATGGCAATAGTTTTTATTGTCCAGCCATTTTACCCTGATTTGTTTCGCCAGAATCAATGTTGAGTCAGCCGACGAGAAGTTGGCACATACTGCTCCGCCGACTTTACGAATCAATTCCACCACGCTGCTGTCTTGATGGAAGATCGCAAGCAGCGGACGTTGCGCCAGCAAGTATGGATATATTTTCGATGCGGTATAAGCAGGATCATTCGAGCCCGGTACGATAAGGGCATCGGCTTGCCTCAGGCATTGCAGGGTTTTGGAATACGCCATGCGCTCCGGATTTTCGACCACGATATCTTCCAGACCAAACTCGGCTGCTATCGGCGAGATTGTTTTCTGCGCCTTGCCCGCTGCCGCATAGGAAGTGCCGATAAAATGCAGGCGCAAACGCTTTTTCAGATCATCGTCCGCATGGTCGCGAATGGCGGCAAACAGGCCACGCAAGGCAGTCGCCATATCGGCGCCGCCGCGGCCGATGTAAAGCCAATGCAGATTTCCGTCGGCTTTATCGAATACGCTTGAATCCGTCGGTTTTTCCAGGCGTTCAAAATCGCGCTTTGCCCCCGGGAACGCCTGCACCAAAACGGGAGGCATGGGTATATCGGGATAACGCGATGCGATTTGTCTTGGATACGCTTCCGATACGCTGGTTATGCCCGCGCAATGTTTCAGCACGCGCGGCTCCAAACGTCGATGCAGCCGGTCAATAACCGCATACTTCAATCGACCGCCCGGCGGCGTGATTTCCGGATGTTCACGGTAATAATCATTGACCCATGGGTCCTGATAATCCATCGCGAAAGGAACCGAATATTTTTTCTTCCAGCGCGGGCCGAGTGTGTGAATCGGAAACACGGTGGTGGAGAAATAGATCAGGTCAAACTCTTTTTCCGCCAACAAGCGATCGCCGGCTCTTGCCATTGCGTTCGCAGCCCGGGATGCCAGGGAGCCGAATCCCGGCAAACGCGACCAAACCAGGTCCAATATTTTTACACGATGCACCGGAATATCGTCCGGTATGCCGTCGAGTAACCAGTCATCTTGCGCCATGGCTACTTGATCCGGCTCAACCGTCAGCACTTCCGCCTGCCAGCCGTTCTCCCCGAAAAAAGGCAGCAACATGCGAACACGTTGCATGTCCGCCGCGTTCAGGGGCGGAAAGTGGGGCGAGATGATCAGTACACGTTTCAAAGCGACATCATCCGGTTCAGGCGCTTGCTGCATGCTGCTGGATGAGCCTGCTATACAGACCCAAATATTTCTCCGCAATGAATGTCGACGAAAACGCCTGCTCAAAACGCAGGCGGCATTCTGTCCGATCAATCGATTCGAGCTGTTTTACCGCGGCGACCCCCTCCTCGATATTGCTGATCAAGAATCCGTGCCGCCCTTGTTCGATAATTTCCGGCAACGCGCCACGCGGCGATGAAATGACCGGGGTGCCGCATGCCAGCGCTTCCGCAAAAACAATGCCGAAAGGTTCGTTCCATTCAATAGGCACTACCATGGCCGCCGCCTGGCCGAGTAATTCGTTTTTCTGAACATCATTCACCGGACCGACATGCTCGATTCTGTTCATGCCGATTTCCGGCACTATTTTCTGGCGCCAGTAATCGCCAAACTCGCCATCCTCGAAATGATTGCCGGCAATAATCAGGCGCCGGCCGGAGCGTTTCGCAATTTCGATCGCGTTATGGCAACCCTTGATCGGTTCGATCCGGCTCAGGAAAACCAGAGGCGCGTCGTCTTCCACTGTTGGCCGACATTGGTAGGTGCTTGCATCGACCGCGTTATGGATCGCGGTCCAGTCGCCGCCGCCACGTGCGCGACCATTGCCGCAGATATATTCGCTGCAGCCGGTGAAATGCAGTCGACCACGATGCAGCCAATTCGACAACTGCACGGTGCGGCCAGTCGGCTCACGCTGATACGACATCACTTTCGGATACGACTTGCCAAGCAGTGGCAACAACCAAAGCAGGCGTGAAAAACTGTGCACGATATCGGGCTCGAATTCCCTTGCTGCCTTTGACAGGGCTTTCGCATTCGGCCTCGCGTCCTTGCTGCTTTTCGTTGGCCAGGAATAGGAAACGGTGGCAGCCGTATTCGATTCCGGATGCGCGACCAAACCCACTTCGTGGCCGGCCGCGACAAACTCCTGCACCAGCAAATCGATGACGCGCTCAATGCCGCCATACAACTTGGGCGGCACCGGCAATTCCGGGTCGGCCGT
>CAZPCE010000340.1:2420-3153 GCA_964584915.1 uncultured Arenimonas sp.
AGGATCCTGATCTTCTTGTTCGATACAGTGTTCAAGCTCAATTCCATTCCCTTGATTCCAACAATGGGGAATCCTTGCGTACATAGATGGCATCGCATTGCCATAAGGCCCCATCCAGTGGACGATAATACTGAGGAACAAGATCGTAGAGGCGAAAGTTGTTCAGTTCCATAAATTGGTCGACTTCCGTAAAGATGGGTACATCACCGATGCGCAAAACAGACACTTCCAATATGACGACTTCAAAAGTGTCCGCAAGCGAATGGCAGCCTTTCAATGCCTCCAATTCAAACCCCTGAAGGTCGAGCTTCAATAAATTGGGCCTGGTCGAAATATTTTTCAGCAGGTTATCGATTGTCAGGATTTCGACTTCGATGATTTTGTCGTCCGTGGCATCCGTGCCTGAAACGACGGCGCTGTTGGTGTCGCTGCAGCGAAACATCGCTTTGCCGTTTTCGGGGCCCAGCGCCAGAATTTGGACCGAAGACCCTGCCACATTGGCAGCCAAGCGCTGCAGGGTCGTTTTCATTTCCGATAGCGGTTCCACCATTATGGACGGCGTCCCGGGGAAAACCTTCCAGAATTGGCGCGTCCAATCCCCGACATTGGCACCGCCATCAATGACACCGGTACACTGGAAACCGGCCCGGCGGAGATTGACCAAGCGCGCCTCCATGTCATTGACCACGAACAATTTCCGTTTCAATGTTTGCCGGAATTCGTAGGGCAGAAG
>CAZPCE010000341.1:0-1350 GCA_964584915.1 uncultured Arenimonas sp.
ACACTGGAAGACCTGCCCGATTACCGCGAAGCAGTGGCGGTGCGTGATCGCGCCCTGCTCGATCTCGCCCATGTCGACGTGGTCGCACCGATTGCGGGCATCATCGGCAATCATGACTTGCAGCCCGGCGAATATTTGAATATCGGCCAGATTGCAATGCCGCTGGTGGCCACCGACCCAGTCTGGATCGAGGCGAATTTCAAGGAAACCGATCTCGCGAAAATGCGCGTGGGCCAATCCGCGATCGTAAAAGTCGACAGCTATCCCGGCCTGAAATGGAAAGCGCGCGTAGCCTCGATCAGCCCGGCATCGGGTAGCGAATTCAGCGTGATTCCGGCGCAGAACGCGACCGGCAATTGGGTGAAAGTCGTGCAACGCATTCCGGTGAAGTTCGAGTTGCTCGATGTCGCATCGGATGCACCGGTGTTGCGTGCCGGCATGAGTGCCGACGTGAAAGTGGATCTGGTCGACGAGCCTGTTATCAAACAGACCGCTGCCCGATAAATCAGCGGCTACACGACCATGAACGAAGAAACCAAAGCACCGATCAATCGCGGATTGATCGTCGGCTCGGTGATGCTGGCGACGCTGATGCAGGCGATCGATACCACCATCGCCAATGTCGCGTTGCCGGAAATGCAAGGTTCGTTATCTGCCACGCAGGATCAGGCCGCGTGGGTTCTGACCTCCTACATCGTTGCTGCTGCCATCATGACGCCAGTTACCGGCTGGCTGGCCGGTGCACTTGGCCGTCGTCGTTTGTTGATTATCGCGGTCGCCGGTTTTACAGCCGCCTCGATTCTATGCGGCATCGCGACCGGCATCGGCGAAATGGTGCTGTTTCGCGTGCTGCAGGGTATTTTCGGCGCGGCATTGGTGCCCATTTCGCAATCGATCCTGCTCGATATTTTCCCGCGTGAAAAACACGGACAGGCGATGGCTTTGTGGGGCATGGGCATCATGGTCGGGCCGATTCTCGGGCCGCCGCTGGGTGGCTGGCTGACCGAATTTTATAGTTGGCGCTGGGTGTTCTTGATCAACGTGCCGGTTGGCATTCTTGCGTTGATGGGCATTCTTGCCAGCGTGCCGAAAGATAAAACCACATCGCGACCGCTC
The DNA here is from genome assembly GCA_964584915.1 of uncultured Arenimonas sp. GTDB lineage: Bacteria > Pseudomonadota > Gammaproteobacteria > Xanthomonadales > Xanthomonadaceae > Arenimonas. The sequence goes on from CAZPCE010000341.1 coordinate 1,117, forward strand.
GACTGGACCGGGCTTGCGTATCTCGCATTGGGCATTGGTGGGCTGCAACTATTTCTTGATCGCGGCCAGGGACTGGATTGGTTCGGTTCGCTGGAAATACAGATCGAGGCGGCAATCGCGTTTCTCGGCATTTATTTATACGCATTGCATTGGCGCAGCAAAAGCCAATCAAAAAACGGTGTGTTGCTCGACCTCGGCTTGTGGCGCAATCGCAATTTCGCGGTGGCGACGATG
>CAZPCE010000341.1:1450-3152 GCA_964584915.1 uncultured Arenimonas sp.
TGTGTTGCTCGACCTCGGCTTGTGGCGCAATCGCAATTTCGCGGTGGCGACGATGTTGATTTTCGTGGTGGGTATCGTCCTGTTTTCCACACTCGCCTTATTGCCGCCGTACCTTAGTCAATTGATGCACTACCCCGTGCTGGATATCGGTTTGCTACTCGCACCTCGCGGTATCGGCACCATGTTCGGCATGATGCTGGTCGGTCGCTTGATCGGTCGTATCGATGCGCGCTGGCCGATTCTGGTCGGCATGTTGCTGACCGCCGGCTCGCTGCATTTCATGACGCAATTCGGTTTGCAGGTATCGCGTTTTGACGTCACCTGGATCGGCGTGATGCAGGGGCTTGGACTTGGATTGGTATTCGTGCCGATTTCGAGTGTCGCCTATGCAACACTGCCCGCTGTACAACGCACGGAAGCCGCCAGTCTTTTCAGTCTGGTGCGCAATATCGGTTCCAGCGTCGGCATCTCGGTCGTGATGACATTGCTGGCGCGCTCGGCACAAGTGAATCACGCCGAGATTGCTTCGCGGGTTCCCGCATTCGGCGTAGAAACCGGTTTGTTGCCGGCAGCCTGGGATCTTTCAACGTCTGCCGGCATGATGGCAATCAATAACGAAATCAGCCGGCAGGCCGCCGTCATCGCCTACGTGAATGATTTCTGGTTGCTGATGGTGTTGACGATCATCGCGATTCCGCTGGTGTATCTATTGAAAGCCGATGCGAAACCTTCGGGCACTCCGATGGCGGCGATTGATCATTAAAACCGCGTTTTTATTATTTGTTCTTCCAGGCCGGTTTTGATTTGAGGGCTTTTTTGTAGATGGCGCAGCTTTCAACATGCGCACCCGGCAAATAACCGGTACTCATCAAGAACTCGTTCACGATCTCGCCACCGGTAAATTTGAACGTCTGCTTGAACAGTTTCATCCATTCCATTTTTGATTTTGGATGATGCGTATCAAGCCATTTCTTGAAAGAGCCATGTTCCTTTTGCAATTGCAGAACGATGTTTGCATTGTGGATGGCGGCGTCAACTTTCAGTCGGTTGCGGATAATACCGGCATCTTCCAGTAATCGTTGCCTGTCGGCTTCCTTGTATGCAGCCACCTTCTTGATATTGAATTGATGGTAGGCCTTCCTGAAATTGTCTTGCTTATTCAGGATTGTCGTCCAGCTCAAGCCGGCCTGATTGATTTCAAGAATCAGGCGGCCGAACAATTCGTTGTCGTCTTCGATTGTGTAACCGTAGTGGTTGTCGTGATAAACACGATGCACGCTGGTTTTTTCCATGCGAAGAACGGCTTCGCAATAGGAAGTCGGTTTTTCTACAATTATTTTATTCATGGCATGCATTGTAATGGCAATGCTTTTAAAAATATAAATTATGCCGTCATCCCCGAATGCTCTTGTCGGGGACCCAGCGACTTTAGGCATCAGAGCAGCGCCGCTGGGTCCCCGCCTTCGCGGGGATGACGAATTCATTAATATTCGCAATGCTTTCCCGGGTCAGGTGGAGCCATGACCCGGGCTACTTCAACGCGTCAGGAATTTAACCAACCAGTTCGCGAGTTTTCCGTACGGCGGATCAAACAAGGACACGCCGCTGAAACGTGACTGGTACATCACCGGCATCGCCTTGCTGAAAGTCAGGAAGCCGGCGTGGCCGTGGTAGTGGCCCATGCCGCTGGCGCCGACGCCGC
>CAZPCE010000342.1:0-885 GCA_964584915.1 uncultured Arenimonas sp.
AAGCGGATTGGACTTTACCCGGGTAACACTCACCAACGCATCGAGCCCCTCGCATTTCAATGCCGTCGGACCTTCGCTGATTCCGCTCGCATCTTCGGACCTTGCTTCCGCATAGCCTTGCCGTAACTCGTGGATTCGCGATACATAGCTATCGACCACGCAGTAGCGAACATCATCGGATTTCCAGCAATCGTCGCGGCCCTTGATCCAGCCGTGTTGCAGGGCAAGCAATTCCTTGCGGCGTTCTTCAGTAATGGATTTTCCGTTTTTCGCCAGCAGGAAAAGACGGTCAACCTCGCGATCAAGGGCGGCAAGGTTGGCATCTTTGCAAACAAGTTCCTGTGCAGAACTATCGGCCTTCGCGCAATCAAAACTGGGATTTGGATTTTCTGCAGCAGCCGGTTCGACGGCAGCGATGGGTTTAGCCGCTGGAACCGGCTTGGCACTGGCCGCTACGGGAGCATTTGCATCGGCATTTGTTTTTCCACTATTGCCGCATGCCGCCAGAGCAATGGAAACCGTCATCGCCAGCATTGCTTTCACATATCGCATTTCATACTTCGATGTGTTGTCGCATGTCATTTCAAGCTTCTCCTCTGACTGCATGAAACTAGAACCAGGGAATTAACGTATTGAAGGCGACGCGGCGCTTCTTCATTTGCCAAAATGCCCAGATAACAGCCGATAAAGTGAATAAAACGGTGAGAAACAAAGACAGCGCGATACCCAATTGCAGGGCTTCGGTCGCCTCGCCTGTCTTTGCGGTAAAGGTCGAAAAATCCCAGACCGCATGCATTGCGATGGGCAAATAAATGGTGCCGGATAGCCGCATGGAAGCATAAAGAGCACAGCCCATGACGAAGGCATAAACCACTTGAATGAATG
>CAZPCE010000342.1:895-3138 GCA_964584915.1 uncultured Arenimonas sp.
TGTGGCATCAAGCGCCTGTCTCGCCAATACGTTGGGCAAGTGAAAAAGACCGAAACCCGTTGCCGAAATCAGCATTACCTTTGCCTCCGACCAAGTGGCTACACCGCGGGCTCCATGGGCGAGTATGCCGCGAAACAATAATTCCTCGTTCAGGCCCACCATGATCATGGCGCCGGCCAGGACAAGAACATAGGTGATATCAAATGTGCCCCAGGGCGATTGCAGCAAACGCAACAGGCAAATCGCGAACCACGAAACGGGAAGCAGCCAGAATAGTTTCGGCATCGTTGCAGGCGCCTGACGCGACCAGATGGTTTTGCTCCAGCCTGCGCGTGCAGAAATATAAAGCCCCCATGCGAGACTGATACTGACCATGACAACAACGCCTCGAACAATGTTCGATGTCGTATCGGCGATCACATCGTAATCAACATCCAGCAGCTTGCTGAGCAGGGGCAGCAAGATGGCCGAGGGCAGCAACATCAAAACGGCATTGCGTACGCTGGGCGTGATCGTTGGTGGCGCTATCGTTGCCTTGCTCATCATGATTCCAAACTAATCGGCACTGGCAAGCACGGTTAACGAAACACCGCTTGAGGCAGGCAGCACGGGAGCTTGCGTCACCAATATCGTCGTTCCCGGCTCGATCACCGTTTGTATCGCACTACGGAAATCTTCCGGCATTTTTATCTGCGACAAAGCATTGGCGTTTATATCGTCCCCCTGCTCGCCAGCATGGCCTGGTACGCCTACCAGTATCCAGGACAATTTCCCCTGCGAGTTACGGGCATAAGTCAGCACATGGGTGGCCGTATCGATGTCGGGAAGCGTAATTCGGGAACGGCCGATCTCGATTCCGTTTCGCAACACAAGAAGTCGCTGATCGCTGCGTGAAACAATCATCGTGACCGGCCCTGCATTCGAAAGCGCCGGTGTCCAGCGATAGGTTTCGTCGGGGCGAAGCACCAAGTGCGAGTTTACTGTTTCCTTGTCGCCGAACGGCGCCAATACTCCGCCGATCTGGTGTATCGGTGGATCACCTGCCCTGCCGGCCACGACCACGGTCATGCCAAGATGCGACGCATCAAACAACAATCGGGAAAATTCGAGCGGCAAATGAACGCAACCGTGGCTTTCCGGATACCCGGGCAACCCGCCTGCATGCAGGGCCACACCGTCCCAGGTCAGACGTTCCGTATACGGCATGGGCGCGTTGTTGTATTTACTGGAACGATGCTTGGCATCTTTTTGCAAAATAGTAAAAACGCCCGTCGGTGTTTCATGACCTTTCTTGCCTGACGATACGGTTGAGACACCGATACGCACACCATTGCGATACACCGTCGCAATCTGGCGGGACAAATCGACATAGACGGAAATGGGGCCCGATGGCGCTATGCGCGGTGCCCATACCCATTCGCCCGGCTTGAGGGCATCGGCCTTTCGCGCAAGTTCGACGGCAGAAGTCGCCTTTGCACCTTGTGCGTAAACGGTGCCCGTCAGCGACATCGTAAATAGAAAAACAAAACCTGCGAAAAACTTTACCGCCAGATTCATTTGATGCCCCCGCTCAATGAAAATGCCGAAACCGTGTCAACGCTATTGCCAACCCACTATTCGATTATCAGTCCCATGATGTAGAACTTTTCCCTGTCGAACGCCGGATTTATATCAGAGTGACGTGAAGGAATTGTCAAACCTTACGGAAGACTTACGCATTCGCAGCAATGTAATCACAATTTCAAAAACACGAATTGTTAGGTCAGCGTTAAGACACTCCGCCACATAAAAATTCACTTGCCGTTTACCTTTCCTGTGATTTCTTTGTCGGCGGCTCAGGAATTACTTCACGTCGATTACTCGAATTCACAACGAACTTGTTTTGTCGCATGAAGATTAAGCGTGAAAATTGTGGGGATATTTGATCGAAATCAAATCGTGAAGATTTTCATGTCGTTAACTTTATTGCAGTGCCAATCTTACAGACAGTAGGAGATTGTTATGCGCATGATCGCAGTTGCCATTTTCACTACACTGGGCCTGGCATCGTGCGCTGAAAAGACCGCAGACTCCGCTGTAGAGCCCAAAGCTACTCCGCCAGTTGCAGCGACCAAGACCGAGGTCGAGCACACTCTGGCCGAAGCAATCCCTGCATTCAACAAGGAATTCGATCTTCAAGGCATACATTTCGTGGTCAATGCCGACAATAACGGCTCGACGAATTCGCTCACCATCACGCCCAG
>CAZPCE010000343.1:0-995 GCA_964584915.1 uncultured Arenimonas sp.
GCGAATATTGCTGTAGCGGCCGTCGCTGGTCGTGACTTCGATGCAGCTCTTGCGGCCCGGCGTCCACCAGTGGGCGACTTTCCTGTTGTTCACCGTATCGGTGCTGACGTATTCATAACCGCGACTGTTGAGTTCGGTTTCGCCACCTGCGGCCTTGGCACCGATCAGATCATCAAAATCGTTGCCGCGATTGCTCGAGGAGTTACGCGAGTTTGGAGAAGCAGTTCCAAAAATCGCACGGCAACCGCCTTTGACATAGACGCCGTCGGCAGTCTCACCCCAGGTCTGGTTCTTGATGCAAGCGGTTTTGCTGAGTTGTTGTTTCATGACGATGTCGCCACTTCCTGATAGCGAGCATTCCTTGTATTTTCCATCACTGGATGCGCAGGTGACCTGTCCGCCGGAAGCATTACCGGTATTCCCTGCGTAACTATTTTGTGGAGCCATCGACATCGTTTCGAAAATCGCACGGCAGCCGCCTTTGACGTAAACGCCGTTCGCGGTTTCACCCCAAGTCTGGTTCTTGGTGCAATTGGTTTTGCTAAGCTGGGTTTTCATGACAATGTCGCCACTGCCGTCCAGCGGGCATTCTCGATATTTTCCGTCGGTGGAAGCACAGGTAACCTGGGCGGCAAAAGCATTGCCGGTGAAACAACCTGCTATCAGAAAAGATAATGTGATCAGGGTTTTATTCATAATCAATCTCCATATTCATAAGAGTGAAAATCGTGCAGGGGATCACCAGATCTTGACGCGTTTTTCAGGGGGTAGATAAAGCTTGTCGTCGGGTTTTACATTGAATGCCTCGTACCAGGCATCGACATTGCGCACTATGCCGTTTGCGCGGAATTCGCCGGCGCTATGCACGTCGGACAGCAGGCGACGGCGTTCCTCGGCTTCGGCAGTGATGTTGTGCCAGACCTGTGCCCACGCCATGAAAAAACGTTGATCACCTGTAAAACCATCAATGACCGGTGCCTGGCCGCCCTGTTTTT
>CAZPCE010000343.1:1005-3137 GCA_964584915.1 uncultured Arenimonas sp.
GTGCGCGATGGACAGTCCGCCAAGATCGCCGATGTTTTCGCCAAGGTTCTGGCGGCCATTGATGTGAACGCCCGGCACCGGTTCGTACTGATTGAACTGTTCAACAAGCCCGGCAGTGCGCTTTTCAAATTCGGCGCGTGCGGCGGGTGTCCACCAGTTGCGGATCTTGCCGTCGCCATCCGATCGGCTGCCTTGGTCGTCGAAAGCATGGCCTATTTCATGACCGATCACGGCCGCGGTTGAACCAAAATTGACGGCCGCATCGGCGTTAGGATCGAAGAACGGCGCCTGCAGAATGCCAGCTGGGAAAGTAATGGAATTGAGACTCGGGGAGTAGCCTGCGTTGATCTCCTGAGGGCTGTAAGGGAATTCCCAATCACGGGTTCCTTCTTCAAGATTTTTGAGGCTGTCAGCTCTGGACCATTCGATAAGACGCTGCTGGTTGCCGACGAGATCGTCGGCCGCAATGCGAACCGATGAACGGTCGTGCCACTTATCCGGATAACCGATGTGGCTGACGATTTTCTCGAGTTTGGTCAGAGCTTCCTTGCGGGTCGCGTCGTCCATCCATTCGTTCTTGCTGATGCGGTCGCGATAGGTGTCGCGCAAATAGCCGATCAATTCATCGACCTTGGCACGGTCGGACGCGCCGAAGTATTCGGCAACATAGATGCGACCGAGTTCCTCACCCAATACGCCATTGACGGCAGCAACCGTTTCAAGCTCGGCCGAGCGGCGTTGAGGAATTCCAGCCAATGTCTTGTTGTGGAAATCGAAATGCGCCTGGACCCAAGGCTCGGATAGCGAATCGGACCAGCCATCGAGCGTTTTGAATAGCAGATAGGATTGCAGGTCGGTAACCGGCGTTTCGGCAAACAACTTGGCGGTATCGCGAACCGCCGTGTCGGTAACAACCTTGAGTTGCGGCTGCTTGTCGAACTTCATTTCACCCAGATAGACGTCCCAAGGGAAGCCGGGGGCATAGGTCTTCAGTTCGGTCGGCGTCATCACATGGTTCATGCGCACCACATCGCGAAGTTGCTCCGTGCTCCATTGCCGTTTGGCGATTGCGGTTTCAAGCGCCAGTACACGGGCGGCACGGGCATCGGCGTCGGCAATCCCGGCGCGGCGGAAAGTGGCGGCCACATAGTCGAGCAATGCCTTGCGGAAAGCGACATAGGGTGCGGTCTGGTCAAGATAATATTCACGCGAAGGCATCGTCAGGCCACTGGCGCCGACAAGTGCAATCTGGCGGCGCGGATTTTCGGCGTCCGAGGTCACGCCACCGCCGATCATTCCGTCCATCCAGGGCCAGGCCATGATCTTGGCGATCTCGGTTCGGTCTTTGCTGTTGGAGATGGTGGTGATAAAGCCGGCAATCGGCGTGATGCCTAACGCGTTACGTTTCGCAATATCGGCATGCGAGCGATAGAAATCAGCAATCTGTTGTTCCGGTGTACCTGGTGCATCGTTGCCTTCACGAGATTCCTTGATGATGCCCGACACACGTTGTTCGGTGGACAAATAAACTTCGGTAAAGGAATCAATCGCAGGCAGGCCGTCCGGTATCTTCGAGGTTTTCAGCCAGCCTTCGTTGACGTAGCGGTAAAAATCGTCGCCGGGCTGAATCGTTTTCGACAAGCCAGCCGTATCAATACCCCATTCGCCAATGGCGGCTTTAGCGGGGGCGGGTGCCTGGGTGCTTGCCGGTTTCGCGGGCTCTGCGAGAGGTGTTTTTGCACAACCCATAATCAATGCGGAAAGTATGGCGGCGGTGATGATGCTTTTGTTCATTGGCATTTCCCCTCAATAGGATTTCGTCAGAATTCGGTTACCCGGTCCAGCTTCATCACCCAGCTGGCTTCGCCCTGGGTCAATTTGTACTGCAACTGTCGCGTCTTGCCGGTCGGCGCTGCGTTGGTATCGTTTCCGCCATAGAGTGGGAAACGTTGTGCGATCACGCCTTCAACGACGGCGAACTCGTCATGCCCGGCATAGCCTTTGCTGTTGACGGGGTCATCGCTGATCAGAGGAAAATAGATTTCACTCAGGCTTTTTTTATTGTTGGCGGAATAACCGATAGGCGTTGCGCAGCTGCCGCTGCCGGCAGAATTCACCCAGACATATATTTC
>CAZPCE010000344.1:0-3112 GCA_964584915.1 uncultured Arenimonas sp.
TCCCGGCCGGCAGTTCGCGTAACGATAAATACTGGAGCCCGGTCGGCCGCGTCGACAACGTATACGGCGACCGCAACCTGGTTTGCATCTGCCCCACCCCTGACGAATATCGCGACGACGAAGCGGCCTGATGCTTGAAAAAGACCCCGGCCACGCCGGGGTTTTTATTTGCGGTTATGATGACCCGGTTCAATGTAGACGAGCCCGCCATGAAAACCACCCTAACCCTGATTTTGCTATTCGCTTGCGGCAATGCGCTTGCCGCCGACCCGCCGCCGATCAGCGTCGAAGGCACCTGGCAATGCGGCCCCTACACGATGGCGACCGCGAAATTCACCGCCACCGGCAGCAACAAGGTCAGCTACAACCGCGGCGGCGATTATTATGATTTCGCCATCATGACCATCACGAGCACCGATGGAACAAAAACAACGCTCAACACCCAGACCACGGGTACCTGGACACAATCGGGCGATTTACTGCAGACGACTTCCACCAACGTGCAGGTGCTGTCTTCCGATAATCCGCGCTACCCGGTCGAAGCCGCCCAACGCAGCGCCAATGAACAACAACGCAAACAACCCAGCGCCAAAAACAAGATTCGCATTCGAAGCAATTCCATGACCTTGCGACCGACCAATCCGGCCAGCAAGGAAGCGGATATCGATGTGGTGTGTCGGCGGCAGTAGGAGCGACGGAAGTCGCGACATTATTGAAATAGAACAAGCAAGGTATCGCGACTTCCGTCGCTCCTACTTAGGCCACCAACCTGAACTCCGGCCTCGGCTTCAGGCTTTCAATTTTTGATATGACATTCCCGCGATAATCCATCAGCGCTAGATTTCCGTCGGCATCTTCGGTAAGGGCGGTAAGGCTTTCAACCCAGTCGCCGTCGTTCGCGTAAATCAGGCCGTCCCGTTCGAACATCGCGGCACGATGGATATGCCCGCAGATAATGCCGTCGAGACCGCGTTGTTTCGCATCCTGCAAACCGGCCTGCACGAAGCGTTCGATAAAACTTTCGGCGACCGTGCTTTGTCGTTTCAGGAAATCGGCCAATGACCAATATCGTTTTCCCAAGCGTCGGCGAATGGCATTCATGAAACGGTTGCCGTTCAAAATCACGTAATACAGCCAGTCCCCGAAAGCTTCCTGAAAACCGCCAAAATGGGTTTTCCCATCGTAGTCGTCGCCATGCGTGACCAACAGCCGACGACCATCCAGGAGTTCGTGGATGACACGGCGGCGCATTTTCATTTGCGGCAGCATCAATCCGCAAAAACGTCGCAGTGGCCGGTCGTGATTGCCGGGTACATAGATCAATTCGGTGCCGTGCCGCGTGAGTTGGTGCAGCGCTTCCACCACATGATTTTGTGCCTGGCGCCACACGGCGCGTTTTTCCGCCATCCACCATAAATCGACGATATCGCCGACCAGATACAAGCGTTTGCATCGAAGACTGCCGAGAAATTCCGCCAACTCTTCGGCATGGCAATATTTCGACCCCAGATGCACGTCGGAAATAAAAACGGCTCGCAATGGTTGCGATGTCGGCACGGCTTTCATCAGGCCGCTTCCGATGTTTTATCCAACGGGGGAGCGGCAACCACACCGAGATATCGCTCGCGTTTTTTGGGTCTGATGCGATGCAAATCCACTTCGATCAAGCCATCCACCGAATTATTGAAATCGGGATCGACACCGAAACTCAGGAATCTCGCACCGCCGGGTTCGCATAATTCCGTGTATTGCTTGTACAAGGTCGGCACGCGCGCGCCGAGTGCATCCAGATTGGCTTTCAGGCATTTGAAACTTGCCTCGGCATCCAGATCGATGAACTCTGGCGCGTTGGCCAGATAGCGGAACGGATGATTCGCGATTACGTTATTTTTTCCATCACCATAAAATTTTTGGTAATAGGCGACCATTTGCTCGCGCGCGGCAATCGGAATGGCGGCACTCATCGAAACCGGGCCGAATAAATAGCGAATGTCCGGATATTGCTTCAGGTAAGCGCCAATTCCGATCCACAAATAATCCAATGAACGCGAACCCCAGTATTTCGGAGTGACGAAGCTGCGACCCAGCTCCATGCCCTCGGCCAGGCGCGCCATCACTTCGCAGGGATAGTTGAAAAGACTGGCGCTGTAAAAACCTTCGCGCCCCTTTTCAAGATAGACATCGTTGCCGCGTGCGACACGATAGGCGCCGGCGATCTCGCATTCGTTCGCATCCCACAAAACGATATGCTCGTACCAGGTATCGAAGGCATCGACATCGAGTTTCCTGCCGGTGCCCTCGCCGACCGCACGGAAACTCAACTCGCGCAAACGGCCAATCTCGCGCAGCAATGGCGCATCGGAACGCAGACGTCCGCAATAGATTTTTTTGCCGTCCGGCGTCTGCCCCAAGAGCGACATCGATTTCAAATCCGACAGCAAGCGTGCACGTTCGACCGGATGCACCAAAGGTTCAAGTTCGGGTGCGGCATTTTCCCGGCGCGATCCGATCGCATACAGCGCTTGCCGGATCGATCGCAGATCGAATGCCGTTTCGCTTTCCTGTTCGATGGCCATTGGCAGCCCAATACGCAAGCCAATACGGCTACCGCGACGGGAAAATACTTCGCGCGGCAACAATGCCGTGCCAATAGGTTTGTGCAGCATCGACGCACCATAGAAAAGCGCCGAGTTCCTGGCATGGATTTTCACCGGCAATACGGGTGTGGAAGTATTCTTGGCGAATCGCATGAACCCGCGCCGCCATTTCGAATCGGAAATGCCCTTCCAGCTCAGTCGGGAAACTTCACCGGCGGGAAACACGATCACGCATTGCTCGCTTTCCAATGCCTGTTCGATTGCTTTCAGACTGCCCGAGTCCGGTTTCCCACCCAATATTTTTACTGGTAGCAGCAATTCAGCAATGCCACCAAACTCGCAGAGCATGTCATTGGCCACGATTTTCACGTCACGGCGAATGCTGCCGATAAAATGCAGCAAGGCCAACGCGTCCAGAGCCCCCGAAGGATGGTTCGCCACAATCAAGACGCGGCCACTGACCGGAATGCGCTCACGTTCGACCTGGTCCACCGTGTAGCGTGCATCCAGATGCG
>CAZPCE010000345.1:0-3108 GCA_964584915.1 uncultured Arenimonas sp.
GCCAGCGCCGTTCGCGGCATCGGAGCGCTGTAATGCAAAGCGGCGCGACGACAGTGAGGAGCAAAGCGCGACTGGCAGCAGGCTGGACGGCGATCGCCGCCCTATTGCTGGCGAGCTGTGGCGGCGGCGGCACGGCGACTGGGCAATATTCCGGGACCAGCACGACTACTGGCACACAGACGACAATGATCCCTTACACGGTTAACACCTTTGATAAGTACGCGATCTACTTTCAAGAGATGCCACGTGTCGGGACCGGCATTTTTGCGCGAGATCTTAACAATGACGAAATTGGGGCGCTCGAGACACGAAAGGGGTTCGTGGTCCGATTTGTTCGCGATGGATCGCCGGCATATCACGCCGATATACTGCCAGGCGACATCATTACGCACATTAATGGTAAGCCGTTTGACGTTGCCGATTGGCTACCCGCTCTCATTGGCGAGGCTCCCATTAGGCTTGGTGTAATGCGACGCAGCCAGCTGCGAAGTGTCACAATGATAATTCCAGCCGAGTGGCGCCCTACTCGCCCCAAAGAGTAGATTAACTAGTTGCGGCGATCTCGATTGTGGCAGGCAAGCGGTTCCAGCGCCTGCTGTGGGCAATTGCGCTAAGTCATCTCCGCCAGATGGGTGCCGCCGGGAGTAAGCCACATTGCCGTAGAACATAGGAAATATTGCTGGGTTGATGGAGATCGTCTAGTTCCAACCGCCCATTACCTCTATCGTTACAAAGTCGATGCGCGTGCGGACAGGCGCAACTACGCTGGCCGGTGTTCGCTATCTCATGCTGATTTAGCCGTCCGGCGTTAGGTTAGCTTCGGCGAAACTGGCTTGAGCAATAGTTCAAAACCGAAATTTCAACCGCAGCCTGTGCGTCCTCCGAGACGTTCCCGCCCCAGTTGACCCGCCTGAATTCCTTCTGGAAGCATTCTTCTTCATTTGCGTATCCAAGGAGAGGTTCCCAAGCTACGCGCCCCACGGCGACCCCTACGAGAAATGCACAGACGACGAGACCGGTTGCCAAATTTTTCTTCATTCCGCTACTTTCAGACTGCCAGCGCTAGATTGGGTCGCGGAAAGCACTCCACGTAAAGCCATTGAGCAACCAGCGCCGTTTGCGCCTTATTCGCCCACCAGCCCCATATACTACCTCTGGTATCATCTAAATAGGCTGTGAAGTTAACAGTGATCAACTTTGGCAGATTTGCGTCAATCTCGGACTTAGCGGCTCTGATTTCCGCAGCCGGTTCGGCTGCGTTTAGACAGGAATATTGGCCCTGCACCGTCGATTCAACAGCCGAGAATTTGCCGCTGGCCTTTGCCTTCCGGTATTTCGCCAGCGCCCGGAGCCTGCGGTCGGCTGCTTTGCCACTGGCCTGATACTGCAAGTAGTCCAGCGAGGGGAACCGCTTGCTTCGGTTTGGGCATTCGGGCCAGACCAGCCAAGAAAGACGCCAACACCGCGCCCGTGACGTTTCGCCCGTCTTGATTGCGAAGTGCGCGCCTTTGGTCTGTTCGATTAGGCCAACAGCTTGCAGCAGGTGGAATGCTGCAATGACCGCTCGCTCATCGCTTCGGCCCAAGCGCGCAGTTGCGTCCTTCGTGGACAAGTAAATGCGACCGTTGTTCTTGCCGTCAAATAGTGAGATCAACTCCACTAGGAGACAGCGACCTACCGGGTCAAGCATGGCATAGGCGGGCGATTCCAGCAGTCGATGATCGAGCATGACAAACCTGGAGGGCTTGTCGTTCCTGCCGGTTTGGTTTGGCTTGCTGGACCGCTTGTTTTTGAAACCACCCATCAGGCGGCATCCAATGGTGATATTTGTCGTGCGACGGAATTATCCAGTAAACGCGCGTATCTCGCAGGCAACCAGACCACATCGCGCATGCCGGAAACTAGCGTTTCACGCCCGCGAGTTGTGAGGCGAAGCAGCCTCGAGGCCTTGTCACACGGATTGCGGGGATATCCGCCGGTCGGTTCATCTAGGTCCATGGCACGAAGTTCGTAGACACGTGGCTGCATGCTTCCACTGGTGACTTCTGCGATAGCGACCGCTTCAAGAAGCTTTGCCTCGCCCAGTCGATCCAGTGCGCGCAAGGCAATTCGATGAAGGCAAGAAGCGCAAGGCGCGATAGTCTTGGCTGCGTTCTGACTAGCGCCGCTAAGCAGGACAGGGGCAGCATGCCGTTGATTAGGCAAGTGCCGGTCATCCATTGTCGTGACCCCCCTTGGAACCAGGCTGTCTGCGCGAATACGCGCCGTCCAATGATCTTCCTGCCTGATCGGATGTGACTTCATTCAATCCGCCGACAAGCGCCTGAAGGCTTTCGACTGTTACGAGTGTCCGCGAACCGATCTTGATGGCTCGGAGACGCTTGCCGTTGATAAGCTTGTAGATGGACGACCGGGACAAACTCAGGGTTGAGCATGCCTGGGTGATTGAGAGTGTAAGCTGATGCATGTTGCGATCCTCTGCTGTTTGCGAGGGTTGCAGTGCATACGAACATGCTTCCGCGATGCAGCAAGTTCCGATGGAAGAATTTGCTGCAGGATTTTCCAGTTATTTGGTTGGACGACGCTTTGCCAACTGCTTGCGAAACCGTTCAGACCATTGCTCTAAGTTTTCGATGTCACCGCCAAGAAGTGCCACAATTGCGCGATTTTCGAGGATGCCCATTTGTTCCCCAATGTACTGGCGTTGTGCATCTTTTGATGCATCCTTCCAATCAGGGTCGAAGGGTAGCCGCTCGTACATGCGGCACGCTTCTTCCCACAGAAGGTCTACCTCATAGCCCTTGGTTCGACGGCTCCGGGATCTAATCTCACGGGCAATAACTGGTCCGACATCACCATTCCCAAAGTAGTCTGCATGTTCACAAATCTGAGCGAGACACTCTAGGTCATTGGTGACCTTAAAATTGTGCCATTGCTGTTCAATCACAGCTTGGCGAAAATTTCGGTCTTCATCGTCAGGCGAGCCGCCGTTGAAAATCCCGTAAGTTCTGATCCGGCCTTTCTCGCTCATTTTGGGCGGCCTTCCAAAAACGCTGCCCAATCTTCCATCAGCTCTCTGCGCTTGGCAAGCAAAGCGCCGCGCCGGTA
>CAZPCE010000346.1:0-3107 GCA_964584915.1 uncultured Arenimonas sp.
CCATTTGTCGCCATAAAACGGCGGCACGAATGGCGGCAAGCAAGGTGGCACGAATTTCGGCGACGACAATCGGTTGACTCAGATACGCGGGGCTGCCTTGCACGATCACTTTTGGCCCGAGCGGACTGATGTGGTTCGCGTATATCTCGCCGCATTTTCCGAGTACATCGGCATCGGTGCTTCCGCGTTCGCTGCGTAATGGCCCGAGATGTTTCAGCTGATGTTGTACGGCACGCATGGCGTCAGGGTTGCGGTTGAATTGGCGCTCCAGCTGCAGCACGCTCATGGCCATTTTGATGATCGCGCCATCGCGGGTCTGGCCTTCCAATTGCCTAGAAACCTGCTGCAAACCGGATTTCAGATTGGCAACCGAACCGAAAATGTCTTCCGGAGTTTCCGCATCGAAACGAAACAGGCTGTCCATGCATACCGATAACGGTTGGGTTTCAAAGTGACCGTTATTAGCCATGCCTTGCACTTGATGAAGCGCCTGCATTAATCCAGCGAGGGCTATGACACGATCTTTCATTTGACTCTCATTTGTCAGGGGTTTCCATTTTCGAGTTGGTCGAAGCGATTACCGCGCCACCGAGGCATTCATCATCCTGGTAGAACACAACCGATTGCCCGGGCGTTACGGCGCGTTGTGGTCTATCGAATATGACGTTCAATTCGCCATTTTCAAGTTGCTGAACCAGACAGGCCTCATCGGCTTGCCGATAACGGGTCTTGGCGCTACAGCGGAATTCCCGGGATTTGGGCTTTTCAGATACCCAATGCACAGGTTCGCTATGCAATTCGGTCGATTGCAACCAGACACTATCAGTGCCTTGGTCGACGTAAAGAATGTTTTTCTCGACATCCTTGCCAACCACGAACCAGGGCGAGGCCGGACGCCCCTTGATACCGCCGATATGCAAGCCTTCGCGCTGGCCGAGCGTGTAATAGAACACACCGCCGTGTTGACCGACTTTCAGGCCGTCAACACTGCGGATTTCACCGGCTTTGGCGGGAATGTATTGGCCAAGAAATTCACGGAAATCCCGTTCGCCGATAAAGCAGATGCCGGTTGAGTCTTTTTTCTGGGCCGTCGGCAGTTTGGCTTCGCTCGCCAGCTTCCTGACTTCCGATTTGGGCAAATGACCAATCGGGAACAGCGTCGCGGCGAGTTGGGCTTGTCCGAGCTGGTGCAGGAAGTAAGTCTGATCCTTGTCCTGATCGGCACCACGCAGCAATTTCCATTCGCCGTCGCGATGCTCGACTTGTGCGTAGTGGCCAGTCGCGATTTTATCTGCCCCCAAATCCTGGGCTTCGTGCAAGAAAGTCTTGAATTTGATTTCGCGGTTGCACAGGACATCGGGATTCGGCGTTCGGCCTCGGCGATATTCATCCAGAAAGTATTCAAACACGCCTTTCCAGTATTCCTTGGCGAAATTGCGGGAATAAAAGGGTATGTCGAGACGTCCACAGACGCCCAGTGCATCGCGGCGGTCCTCTTCGGCCCGGCATTCGCCACTATCGTCTTCGTCCCAGTTCTGCATAAACAAACCGGCCACATCATAGCCTTGCTGTTTCAGCAAAAGGGCGGCGACAGAAGAGTCAACGCCACCCGAAACACCTAGCATTACCTTGGCCATAATCGGTTTAGAAATCGTCTTTTCCTGTGAGTTTTATTTCCATTTCATCCGCAGTTTCCGCTGCGCTATCAATCGCGGTCTCCAGCGTTGCGGCATCGATATTGTCGGGGATTTTAATCACGAGATAGAGCACATCTCCGCTGATCTCCCAGCTGCCAAGCTTGTTTTTCCGGCTATTTTCCAGTAACTCCAGCGCCTTTTTTCCATCAATGCCGGCTGTCTTGATATTTGCGACGGGTGCAAAGATTTCGCGGATGGCGAGGTCGTTCAACGATTCGGTTTTACCGGACACGAATACCAGCTGCGTACGTTTTTCCTTTGTGTAAGAGAAGACGACCTTGTAATCGCCATCATCGTCAATTTCGAATTTGATGCTGCGTTCGTCGAGCCGTTTCTTTAGCGAATCATCGGCAGAAGCAGTCGGTGAAAAGAGGAGCAAAAACGCGGACGACACAATGAAAGCCGGAAGCTGGAAAAAAGAGTTACGCATGATGCTAGCCTTTCGCAATGGTCTGGGTCGCCGGTATGGCGCCGTGGTTGAGAGTCGAATATTTCAAACGATATTGCCAAGCAGGGAGAGTGGATGCCGTTGACCAGCCAGATAGTCTTCCAGCACCCGCCAAACCAACGGACTACGGTGGCGTGCTTGTTCCGACGCCAGTTCTTCAGGCGTCAGCCAAAGCGCTTGCACGATGCCATCATCGAGGGCTCGTTCCGGAAAATGGGCGACGGGGTCGGCGGCGAAGGCCATTCTCAGATAATGCCGGCCGGTTTCAGGTGCTTTCCATTGGTAGGCACCGATAAATGCAGTCAGCTTCACTTCCCAGGCGGTTTCTTCCATGGTTTCGCGCACTGCAGCCGCCAGAACCGTTTCCTCGGGCTCAAGGTGGCCGGCCGGCTGATTTAGCACCAATCGACCATTGGCGGTTTCTTCCACCATCAAAAAGCGGCCATCGCGCACGACAACCGTCGCAACAGTGACATCGGGTTGCCAAAATTGGGCTTTCTTGTAATTCAACGAGTTCGCATCCTGGGTTTCGCGGGAATTCAGCAGATCGAGCCGTCCATTGTGTCGGAAACGCCCGGCTTCCGTCCATGCACTTGTTAAAAAGTATTTCAAACCCATCTAAGGTAACCAAGCTAAGCCTTATAATCGACTCATGGCAAAACGTAACGAACCCGAAGAATTACACGAAAGAGGCCTGGCCCTTGAAACCGCCAAGCCTGAGGTCACGCGGCCTCCCTTGTACCAGGTCATGATTTTGAATGACGATTTTACCCCGATGGACTTCGTGGTCGAAGTTCTGGAGTTTTTCTTTGCCATGAACCGTGAAAAAGCGACGCAGGTCATGCTTCACGTACATACGCGCGGGCGGGGCGTCTGCGGCGTCTTCACGCGGGATGTGGCTGAATCAAAGGTAACGCAGGTAAACGAATTTTCAAGAAGTCACCAACACCCCTTGTTATGCG
>CAZPCE010000347.1:0-3101 GCA_964584915.1 uncultured Arenimonas sp.
GCCGGCACGATCTGGATCGCACTCGCACCGGTACCGATAATGCCGACACGCTTTCCTTCCAGACCAATATCGTGTCGCCAACGCGCGGTATGGAACAACTCGCCGCCAAAACTTTCGATGCCTTGAATGGCAGGCATTTGCGGACGGCTTAACCCGCCGGTTCCCATGATGAGTGTTTTCGCTTCGAAAACTTCCGCACCATCATTCACTTCAACCCGCCAGAGTTTTCGCTGTGCATCGAAACGCGCACCGACCACTTGTCTGTTGAAATGGATATGCGATCGAATATGAAAACGGTCGGCACACGCATTCATGTAGTCCCGGATTTCCGCCTGCTGCGGATACGAACGCGACCAGTCCGGGTTCGCCGCGAAGGAAAAACAATAGAGGTTGGAAGGTACGTCGCAGGCCGCACCGGGGTAGGTATTGTCACGCCAAGTCCCACCGATACTTTCTGCCTGCTCGAGAACAACGTAGGACATTCCCGCCTGCTGCATCTTGATCGCCATGCACAGGCCGGAAAAACCGGAGCCGACGATGACGGCATCCAGAACAGGGCTTTCGGGTTGGCTGGCGCCGGCATTCATTAACCCGGATAGTAAGCTATACCGCCGATTTTTCCGATTGTGTGATATTTCTGCCTTCGCTGCGAATCATGTATCAACAGCAAAGCAGATTAACGACAATGACTTCAGACAGCGCATCCATGGCCATAAGCAGCAAACAAGAGTTCGAGTCTCTACTGCAACGACATCGCAAGATCGTCTACAAGGTAGTGAATACCTATTGCTGGCAGGCAGACGATCGTGCCGATCTGGCCCAGGAAATCGCGATCCAGCTATGGCGATCGTTTCACACTTATGACAACGAACGGAGCTTCTCCACCTGGATGTACCGGATAGCGCTGAACGTGGCGATCTCGAATGTTCGTCATCAAGACAAACTCTCGCAATTCTCGGTTCCGCTGGATGAAAGCCATCTGGAAATCGGAAATGACGACCAGACGGGAAAAGCCGATGAACGCATCAACTTGCTGCAAACATTCATCGGACAACTCGATTCATTAAACCGCGCATTGATGCTGCTTTATCTGGAAGAACACAGCTATCGCGAAATCTCGGACATTCTCGGCATCAGCGAAACCAATGTGGCGACAAAAATAAATCGTCTAAAACAACGCATTCGCGACGACATCAACACCAAATCATGAGGAAACAACATGGAACTCGATGAAATGAAAATGGCCTGGCAAAGTCTTGATCGCCGGCTTGAAGAACACTTGGCCCTTAACAAGAAAGCTTTATTGCAGGATAAACGCAGCAAGGCATCCGGCAAGCTGCGCCCGCTGAAATGGGGACAGGGTTTCCAGATGATTGCCGGTTCGGTGATGGCTTTGCTCGCAGCGGGTTTTTGGGATGCCACGCGTGATATCCCCCACCTCTTCTACGCAGGGCTGTCGCTGAATATCTACGGAGTATTGCTGATTATTTTTGGCGGTGCGATGCAAGGCACCATGAGCCATGTCGATTACTCGGCACCGGTGCTGGAAATTCAGAAGCAATTGGCCCGTGTTCGCAAGCTATACGTTCAATGCGGCACGATATTGGGGCTCGTCTGGTGGCTACTGTGGATTCCGCTGACGATGGTCGTATTCGCCTGGGCCTTCGGTTTTGATATTTATGCGAAAGGCCCGCCGATGATGATTCTGAGCTGGTGGATCATCGGATTTGGCGGCTTGCTGGCGAGCATCGGCTTCATGGCCTGGGCCTCAAAGCGCCCGGCCCTTTCAAAGATTATGGAACGCAGTGCGGCGGGCAGGAGTTTGAACAACGCACAGAAGTTTCTGGAAGAAATTGCCGAATTTGAAAATACATAAGCCCTGTATCGGGCGATAATTGCAACGGGTTGCCGGGAAAGAAAAATTCCCCGTAGCCCGATTGCGTTACAATGGACCAATGAAAATCATCGAATTCACGCTCGAACACGACTATGTCGAATTGAACCAGCTTCTGAAGCTGGTCGGTCTTTGCGGCAGCGGCGGCATGGGCAAGGCCATCGTGGCCAGCGGCATTGTCAGCGTGAATGGCGAAACAGAACTTCGGAAGACCTGCAAGATCGTCGCCGGCAATATCGTGCAGATCGAAGACCACGAGATTCACGTACTCGCCGCAGAAAACTGACCGCGACACCTATACCGGATTATCCGGCGATGGCTGCTGGACCTGGTCCTCCATTTGCAATACATCCCCCTGTGCGCCTTCGGGCGTCATGCCTTCCAGCCTGATTCTCAGCGCAAGATCCGTCCGCGAATCGGCCACATCGATCGCATCCTGATAACTGATCTTCTTGGCCGCATACAGTCTGAACAATGCCTCGTCGAAGGTTTGCATTCCCAGGTCGGTACTGTGTTTCATCGATTCCTTGATAGCCGAGATTTCACCCTTCGCAATCATGTCGGCGACGAAAGGCGACGACAGTAAAATCTCGACGGCGGGAATCCGTTTTGCATTGGGATCGGTGCTTTTCAACAAACGCTGCGAAACCACAGCCTTCAAATTGAGTGACAAATCCGTCAAGACCTGCTGGCGTGCCGTCTCGGGGTAAAAATTGAGGATGCGATCCAGCGTCTGGTTGGCATTGTTCGCGTGCAAGGTCGATAGGCAGAGGTGACCGGTTTCCGCATAGGCAATTGCCTGCTGCATGGTGCTTACATCGCGGATTTCACCAATCATGATCACGTCCGGCGCTTCACGCATGGCGTTTTTCAGTGCATTGGCATAGCTCTTGGTATCGAAACCGATTTCGCGTTGATCCACCACCGAACGCTTGTGCGTGTGCATGTATTCAATCGGCTCTTCGACGGTGAGAATGTGGCCTGTCCGCTCCTGATTGCGGTAGTCGATCATCGATGCAAGCGTTGTCGATTTACCCGAGCCGGTGGAGCCGACGCAAAGTATCAGGCCGCGCGGCATCATGACCAAATCCTTCAGGATTGGCGGCAAGTTCAACTGCTCCAGGCTGGGTATCCGGTTACTGACATACCTGACCGCCATCGCTGTCTCGCCCCGCTGACGGTAGATATTGATTCGGAAACGGCCGAT
>CAZPCE010000348.1:0-3101 GCA_964584915.1 uncultured Arenimonas sp.
GTTGAGTTTTTTTGCTTCGACGTCAAAGGCGGGAACATCATTGATCGCCAGACCGAATTTGGCTTCCTTGCCACCGGTTCTGACTTTCGCGTGATGGCCTTGGCCAAAGCCCGGATCAATTCGAAGAATAATGTTTTTGTTGGCGAATAGATCAGGCCATTGCTGCAGGCATGTCACGCTGTCGATCGTAACATTCACGCCGCGCTCAAAAGCAAAAGCATATTCGGCACGTGGCGCAAAACTCGGCGTAAATAGAATATCGCCCGGTTTGATATTCGGAACCGATGCGAATACATGCTGCAACTCGGCCTGCGACACACACTCGAGGCCGAAACCTTCGGCATACAGTGTTTGCAGGATTTGCGGATGCGAGTTCGCCTTGATCGCATAGAAATGCCGGTCAATCGCCGGCAGCGCTTTCAGGGCTTTCGCTTGGGCACTTACCGTGGACAGGTCATAGACATAGAGCGGCGTGTGCTTGACGGCCATGCCGATCAAGCGATCGCGCTTGGTTTGCCACCAGGTAACAATACGTTCCTTCTGCGCCGATTCGATTTGATTCCAGCTCGGGCCAAACACCTGCCCTTCGTCGACCGGCATCGCTCCGGAGGCAATGAGCAATGCATGCAGGGTCGGCATCAAATCATCGGCAAAAGCTTCATCGACCACGAAAGTCAGATTCAAATCGTTGGAGCTTTGCGACAGAAGATGCACGCGTTCGCGCCCGAATTCGCTCCAGACATCGGTCAGCTTGTGCAGCAATGAACGCATGCCGCGACCCACCAGCGTAATCGCACTGCACGGCGCGATGACTTTGACCCGGCACACTTCCGACAAATCGGCGCAGAGGGCGTCGAGCACATTGGAATTCACTAGATTGTCTGATGGATCCAAGGACACGGTCACGTTGGCTTCGGAAGAACCGATCAAATCCACCGACAACCCGTGTTTCTTGAAACGTTCGAACACATCGGCAAGGAAACCGACTTGTTGCCACATGCCGATGGTTTCCATCGACACCAGCACGATGCCGCGACGCGAGCTGATCGCCTTGACGCCGGCGACCGACGCACTGCGATCATCGATCACGGTGCCGAGCATATCAGGCCGTTCGGTATCGCGAATCCAGATCGGCACGCGCAAATCGCGGCACGGATGGATACAACGCGGATGCAATACCTTCGCTCCGGTGGAAGCAATTTCCTGCGCTTCCTCGTAATCGAGTTTCGAAAGCAAACGCGCTTGTGGCACCGCGCGCGGGTTTGCGCTGAACATACCCGGCACATCGGTCCAGATTTCCACGCGGCGCGCTTTCAGCAAGGCACCGAAATAAGCGGCTGAAGTATCCGAACCGCCGCGTCCGAGAATGGCCGTGTCGCCATCCGGATGGCGCGCGATAAATCCCTGGGTGATGTACAAGCTTGCACCACCGGCAAACATCGGCTCGACATTGGCTGTCGTCTGGTAATCGCAGGAAACCGACAAGCGCTGCGCCCAGGCAGTTTGATGCGGCATCACGATCGCTTTCAAACCATCGCGGGCATCGCACCAATGCACATCCATGCCTTGCGTGCACAAGTAGGCAACACCCAATGTGGATGAAAGCAGTTCGCCTTGCGCGAGAACTTCAGCCTGCCAGGAAAGCTCTGCCTTCACACGGCGCGGATCATCTACCAATGCCTGCAATGTCTCGAAACGTTTCGACAAGACTTTATCGGCATCGATTTCCAATTCGGCACAAAAGCCACGGTGTTTTTCGACCAGGCCATCGACTAATGTCTGCACTGCCGCGCGATCGGCATATTGGTCGATAATCGACTGCAGCGTGTTGGTCACGCCCGACAAGGCCGAAACCACGACCAGTACGCGAACTTGTTCGTCTTGCATCCGTTTTCGCATCAACTGGCCGATGATGTTCCAGCGATTGCGACGCGACACGCTGGTGCCGCCGAATTTCAATACAATCCAGTCCGTGGGGTTCATTGCGAATGACGCCTGCTTAAAGACAAACCAAAGGCCAAATAATAAACTATGAAGCCCCCCGTTGCTTATAATTTTTGGATCTGAAATGCCGCCAAGACGTTACTTGCAAGTTGATGTGTTTTCCAAACGACCTGGCTGTGGCAACCCTCTGGCAGTCGTGCTCGACGCGGAGGGCCTGAGCAGCGAACAAATGCAGAAAATCGCGGCATGGACCAATCTGGTGGAAACCACCTTCGTGCTGCCGCCCAGCGAGGCCAATGCCGACTATCGTGTTCGCATTTTTACCCCGCAACGCGAGATACCGTTCGCTGGTCACCCCAGCCTTGGTACCGCGCATGCCTTGTTGGCATTGAAACTGGTCAGGGCGCAAAAAGGCGAAATCATCCAGGAATGCGGTGCCGGCCTGATACCGATCCGGATCGAGACTTCGAAAAAATTCCGCCGCCGATTATTTTTCCGTGCCCCGGTGGTAAAAAACATCGAGGCGTTTGATAGCGGTTTCGAACCTGCTGCTGCGGTTTTTTCAAAACTGGCACTTGGGGAGTTGGCGCCAAGCTTGGTCGAAGGCGGCCGTAAATGGTGGATCGCCGAAATGCGCGATGAAAAATCCCTGCGAAGTTTGCAGCCTGATCATGCGGCCATTACCGCTATGTCGAAGGCCAGCGATAGCATGGGTCTATGTGTGTTTTCCCGGTGCAAGGATCAGGATTACCAATTGGCCGTGCGTGCGTTTGCACCGGCTTTTGACATCAAGGAAGACCCGGCCTCCGGCGCTGCCAATGCAACGATCGCAGCTTACTTGCTCGATAGCGGCGCACTGCAAAGCATCGGCCACAATTACCGCGTGAGTCAAGGTCGCGAGATGGGGCACGATGCCACCATTGATTTGCGCGCGGAAAAACAGGACGACATCTGGGTCGGAGGCGAGTGCCAGACCGTGATTAACGCCACACTGAATTGGAACAATTGAAATGACCATGACCAGACGCTTTTTACAATGCGATGTATTCGCCGATCATGCCGGTGCCGGCAATGGCTTGGCGGTGGTGCTTGACGGTGAAAATTTAAGCACCGAACAAATGCAGGCATTCGCGAAATTTACCAATATGTCGGAAACC
>CAZPCE010000349.1:0-3093 GCA_964584915.1 uncultured Arenimonas sp.
TTTTGACCATGACGCAGCTGAAACCCTGAAAGATATTGCATGCCCCTGCTCCCTTTATAAAAACCCGTTACTTATTTGCAGATGAAGTGATTTTACTTCGCCGAATTATTTTTTGCGTACTTTCGATTTTGATACGGTGATATTGACGGCGACCAGACCATTGTCGTTATCTTCCAGATAGAAAACATCTTTTGTCGCGTCATTTCCGCTGTGGACGTATGTGACTATCTGGCTTCCCTGCTTGGTCTGCGGACCCAATTTTACCTTTCCGTTTTTTGGCATGAAACCTGGAAAAGGGCCGCCCATGCCGATATTGAATGGGCCATCGCAGGCACTGACGTTGATCGTAACCGTGCCGCCTTTTGGCACACTGGCGCTTAATGTTGGACAAAATTCAGATGGCTTCGCAAATGCAAATGGCGCGGCAAGAACACCAAACCCAACCAGTCCTACTCGCCATGCGCTGCAAATCTTGACGATTGCAGGAATCCTCGAAAATTTTTCCGCACCCATGCCCCTGCCCCCAGAGTTCTGCCCTTGTCCGAGCACTATACCTAATGGAAGAAATTAATTCTCCCCGAATTCTAGACATTTTGAATACCCCATACTCGAGTTTTCAACTCGTAACATCTTACGGATCCCTTACGGAAAAGGCTTTTGTATTTTGGCGATGCATGCCAAAACAAAATGATATAGAGTTGGTCCGGGCCTGTCGCAACGACTCGCTCTACAGACATGAATTCAGGAGGGGGGAAAGATGAGCGAATTCTTTATCGGACAAATCATGATGTCCGGCTTCAATTTTGCGCCGAAGTTCTGGGCACTGAGCAATGGTCAGCTGTTACCGATCAATCAAAATCAGGCCTTGTTCTCTTTGCTGGGAACCCAGTATGGTGGCAATGGAACTACCAATTTTGCCTTGCCGGACTTGCGTAGTCGTACGCCTATTGGCTATGCCTCTTCGGTGGACCCGAGCTGGCAACCGCCCAGCGTACAAATCGGCCAGGCCTCGGGGGTTGAGAATGTGACCTTGCTGTCGACCAATATGCCCTCGCATACACATTCGGCGAATGCTTCGACGACAGCGGGCAACAACCGCAATCCCAGCACGCGCGTTTACGCCACCAGCACCAATACAGCCGGGCCCGCCATGCTCTATGCACCTTCCTCGGGCCCCGCAGTTCCCTTGAATCCGCAGACGATTGCACCTGCAGGCGGCAATCAGCCGCATCCGAATATGCAGCCTTACTCTGTGATCAATTTCTGCATTGCACTGTCGGGCATTTTTCCGTCGCGGAACTAACAACATTTATTCAAGGCACGACTTAGGGTCTTAGTCGTCTCTGAAAATTTTTCAAGGAGCTGGATACAATGAGCACACCCTATATCGGCGAAATCCGCATGTTTGGATTCGGAACTCGCGGAGCACCCAACGGCTGGCAAGCCTGCGATGGCAGCTTGCTTGCCATTTCCGAATACGATGCACTCTTCGCGTTGATTGGCACGACCTATGGCGGTGACGGGCAGACCACTTTTGGTGTGCCTGACCTTCGTGGACGCTTGCCGATTCATCAAGGACAGGGCCCGGGCCTGAGCAACTACTTTATCGGCCAGAAGGCTGGCACCGAAACCGTGACCGTGTTACCGACCCAGATGCCCGCACATACTCATACGGCCATTGCGACGAGTGCGGCATCTACCTCATTGACACCGGGCAATACTTTTCTACCGGGCGCAGTCAGTGGTGATGTCTTCTATGCCACCGACATAACCGGTGCCACCGCAATCCCGATGTCCGCGCAATCGACTAGCCAAAGTGGCGGCAGCCAGCCACACGAGAACCGGATGCCCACGTTGACCGTGCAGTATTGCATTGCCACACAAGGAATTTTCCCGTCACAGGCTTAGTTATGCATAACACATAACAATAGACTGACACCGCTGCCTCGAAGGCGCGGGCAACATCACCGGAGGACTTCAACATGACACAACCGTTTATTGGCGAAATTCAATTGTTCGGTTTCAACTTCAATCCGCGTGGCTGGGCGTTCGCCAACGGCGCCACGCTTCCAATCTCGCAGAACACTGCGCTGTTCTCGCTGCTCGGCGTCACCTACGGCGGGAATGGGCAGACCACCTTCCAACTGCCGAATTTCGCCGGCCGTGCCGGATGCCAGCAAGGCAACGGGCCTGGGCTTTCACCGGTGGTGCTGGGTCAGAACTTTGGCGTCAACACGGTCACGCTAGCCAGTAATCAGATTCCGTTACATAACCATGGGGTTACTGCATTCTCCCAATCTGACGGCACCAAAAAATCCGGATCGCCAGCGGCCAACGCAGGGCTTTCCACCATGGGCAGTGGCACGGCACGACCGTTTATCGATACGCCGCTGAATACTACATTCGCTCCGAACATGATTCAGCCCAGTCAAGGCGGCGGACAACCGCATCAAAACCAGCAGCCCTATCTGGGCGTGAATTTCTGCATTGCCTTGCAAGGGATTTACCCCTCGTTCCCGTGATGGCATGAGTCGACTTACTTCGTTTCCGACCAGCTCTGACACTGCGATTGCAACACCCGCGTTCTTGCTGGAACGCGGGTTTTCTTTGCGCCATGCACAGGACGCGGACCTTCCGCGCCTTCGCCTGCTATATGCCGATACGCGTGCCGAGGAAATGTTGCCGGTGCCATGGCCACAGGCAGCGAAGCAGCAATTTCTCGATCAGCAATTTGATCTTCAGCATCAGCATTATTTGAAACATTATGCCGATGCAGATTTCCAGGTAATCGAACGCAATAATGTTTTGCAAGGCCGCTACTATCTGTCAAGAACAGAGCCCGAGCACCTGATAATAGACATCTGCATGATGGGGGAACAACGCGGGCTTGGCATCGGCCGCGCACTGATTGAACATTCACAGCGCGAAGCGCAAGCATTGCAACGCGGCATGCAATTACACGTGATCAAATACAATACCCGCGCACTTGCCTTATACGAAAAGCTGGGATTCAAAATCAACGGCGGGACCGACATGCATCACTACATGAGCTGGCATGCCGATTCGGATGCATGATCTGTACCTATAAATTCC
>CAZPCE010000350.1:0-3086 GCA_964584915.1 uncultured Arenimonas sp.
GGCCTGATGGCCTTTATGGTGTTCCATGCTTGAATTTTCCCGTTGGAAATACACACTGATTGTTATCGTGCTGCTGTTTAGCGCGCTGTACTCGTTGCCGAATGTTTTTCCGCAAGATCCGTCCGTGCAAGTCGCCGCGGCAGGAAAAATACCGGTCGATGCCGCATTGGTCACTCGCGTTAAAACGCTTCTGGAAGCACAAAAAGTGCCTTTCAAAAGCGTCGCCATCGAAGGTGACAACATCATGGTGCGACTGTCCGATACCGTGACCCAGTTGAAAGCCGCGGATGTATTGCGTCCCGAGCTTGGCTCGGACTACAACGCAGCGATGAATCTCACTTCGACCGCGCCGACATGGCTCGCCAAAATCCACGCCAAGCCGATGACACTGGGCCTGGATTTACGTGGCGGTGTGCACTTTCTGCTGCAGGTTGACCAGGTTGCGGCCCGGGAAAAACGCATAGGCATCTATGCGGAAGAAATCGGCACCTACCTGAAAGACAACAAAATTCCGCATGTCGACGTTACCAACAACGCGACCAGCATCAAGGTCATCTTTTCCGACGAAGCGGCAAAAAACAAGGCGTTAATGGCGTTGAAGTCGGCTTTCCCGGTGCTTTCGATTGCCAGTGGCAAAGATGCGCTGACACTCGATGCGACGGTGACTCCGGCAGAGTTGAAAAACATTGCGACCGATGCGATCGAAAAAAACATGATCACCATCAGGAACCGCATGGCGGCCCTGGGCGAACCCATTATCCAGCGTCAGGGTAACGACCGGATTATCGTGGAATTGCCGGGTATCCAGGACACCGCCCGCGCAAAAGAATTGCTCGGTGCGACGGCTACGCTGGAATACCGTGCAGTTGTCGAAGGCGATGCCTTCGGCGTTATGAACGGCGCCGTTGCTCCTTTGGGTTCGCGCGTATATTTCATGCGCAAGCAAAATCCTTCCGATCCCGATGTTCCCGTGCTGCTTTCGAAACGCGTGATTGTGTCGGGCGATCAGCTCGTCAATGCCGCACCGACCATCGATTCCAAGTCGGGGACGCCGGCGGTAGAAATCAAATTGAACGCTGCCGGCGGCAAACGCATGTTTGCCCACACGCAGCGTAATGTCGGGAAACCGATGGCCGTGGTTTATATCGAACGCAAGCCGACAACGCGTATTGTCGACGGCATGCAGGTGCGTGGCTCGGTGACGGAAGAGTTTGTCATCAACACGGCTACCATCAACGGTACTTTCAGCAATGCATTCATCACTACCGGGCTTGATCCGATCGAAGCCAAGAAATTGTCGGAACAATTGAAATCCGGCTCCTTGGCAGCACCGGTGGATATTGTTGCCGAACAGATCATCGGTCCTAGCCTCGGTGCGGAAAACGTGAAGCGCGGCGTGCAAGCGGTGGTCTTTTCGTTCGCATTCGTGCTCGTGTTCTTCCTGATCTATTACAAAATGTTCGGCGTCATCACCAATGTCGCGCTGTTGCTACAACTGCTGATGGTGGTCGCGATTCTATCGGTCTTCGGCGCCACCATGACTTTACCGGGTTTCGCCGGTATTGCGTTGACGGTCGGTATGTCGGTCGATGCCAACGTGCTGATCAACGAACGGATACGCGAGGAATTGAGGCTGGGCAATACACCGCTGGCCAGTATCGCCGCCGGCTACGACAAAGCGACCGGCACCATCGCCGATGCGAATATCACGGCCTTGCTGGCGGGTATCGCGATGGCAGTATTCGGTTCCGGCCCGATCAGCGGTTTCGGTATCACGCTTATCATCGGCATCGTGACCTCGATGTATACCGCGGTTGCGGTATCACGCGGCATTGCCACCCTGATTTACGGCGGTCGTCGCAAGATGACCGGCCTGTCGATTTAATCGCACCGGAGGCGATGTGGAACTTTTTCCTTCTAATAGCAATATCAATTTCATGCGCTTGCGCATGGCATCCCTCACCGTTGCCGCAGTGCTCATGGTGGGCGCCATCGTCTCGATGACGACAGGATTCAACTATGCACTCGATTTTACCGGTGGCACCAAGACGGAGATGAAATTCGAGAAGCCGGTGAATGTCGAAGAGATGCGCCTGCGTCTCGAGAAAAACGGTTTTCCCGGTTCCGAAGTTCGCACCTTGGGTACCAGTAGCGAAATCGTGATTCGCATGCGTTTGAACGACAGCAACAGAGACTCCAAAAAAATCACGGAATTCTCCGAAAAAGTCCTGAAAGCGGCACAGACAACCGAGAACCCCGGCCAGGTTTTCCCCAGCGTTTACGTCGGTCCGCAAATCGGCAACGAGTTTGCCTGGAACGGTTTGAAGGCGGCGATATTCGTGGTGCTTGGCTTCCTGATTTACGTATGGGTACGCTTCGAATGGAAGTTTGCCGTGGCGGCCATCATCACTACCTTGCACGACGTTCTGCTGGTAGCAGGCTGGTTCGCCATTACCAAGCACGAACTGGATCTGGCGGTATTGGCGGGTATCTTGTCGGTGATGGGCTACTCGATCAGCGACACCATCGTGGTGTTTGACCGGGTCCGTGAAAACTTCCGCAACCTGCAGCGCATTTCTCCGGCGGAAGTGTTGAACCGTTCGGTTAACCAAACGCTGTCGCGTACGATCATTACCTCATTCGTTGCTTTCCTGACCGTGTTGGCCCTGTATCTGTACGGCGGCAATTCGCTGCAAGGCATGGCCGAATCGCAGATGATCGGTATTGTTTTCGGTACGCTTTCATCGATTTTCGTGGCCTGCCCGTTGTTGTTGTGGCTGGGCGTCAGCAAGCAGGACTTGCTGCCGAAAGCGAAGGATCTTGCAGAACTGGAACGTCGCCCGTAAGCAATATTCCAGTTTCAACAGACCACAAAAAAACCGCGCATTGCGCGGTTTTTTTGTGGGTCAGGATTTGTGGGAGCCGGGTAACCAGCGATCAAATCCTGACGAAACGAGATGTTTGGCAATCTATCTCTGGTAGACCAAGTTCCGCAAGAAAGCACAGAAGCATCAAGCAAATGCAGCGGCGTATCCCGAATCCACCAATGATTTCTGCAAAGCCGCGCTGATTTTCTGGTTGCCGGC
>CAZPCE010000351.1:0-3065 GCA_964584915.1 uncultured Arenimonas sp.
GACCAATTCACCGTTGCCGTGGTGCGAGTCCGGAGTTTCATGAAATCACGCCCAGGTTTTTACCGACCTTGATGAATGCCGCCACGGTACGTTCAAGTTGTTCGCGCGTATGGGCGGCACTCATTTGCGTACGGATACGCGCCTGGCCTTTGGCAACGACCGGGAAGAAAAATCCGATCACGTAAACGCCTTCTTCCAGCAATTGCGCGGCGAATTTTTGCGCGAGCGGCGCGTCGTACAACATGACCGGAACGATCGGGTGCACGCCGGGTTTCAGATCGAAACCGGCTGCGGACATTTGCTCGCGGAAGTAGCGAGTGTTTTCCTGCAGGCGGGTGCGCAATTCGCCCGCGCTGCCCAGCATGTCGAATGCCTTGATGCCCGCCGCAACCACGTGCGGCGGCAACGAGTTCGAAAACAGATACGGACGCGAACGTTGCCGCAATAATTCGATAACTTCTTTTTTTGCCGTGGTGAAACCACCGAGAGCACCGCCCATCGCTTTGCCCAGCGTGCCGGTGATGATGTCGATTTGGTCCAGCACGCCTTTCACTTCGGCCGAGCCCTTGCCGTGTTCACCCAGAAAACCGGTCGCATGGCATTCGTCGATATGCACAAGCGCATTGTATTTTTTCGCCAGTGCGCATATTTCATCGAGCGGCGCGATAAAGCCGTCCATCGAAAACACGCCGTCGGTGGTAATCATCTTGATGCGGCAACCGGCGGCATCGGCGGCTTTTAGTTGTGCTTCCAGATCATTCATGTCGCAGTTGGCATAGCGGAAACGCTGCGCCTTGCACAAACGCACGCCGTCAATGATGGAAGCGTGGTTCAGAGAATCGGAAATAATCGCGTCCTGTTCGGTCAGCAAGGGTTCGAACAAGCCGCCGTTGGCGTCGAAACAGGCGGCGTAGAGGATCGTGTCTTCGGTACCGAAAAAATCGGCGATCTTTTTTTCGAGCTGCTTATGCAAATCCTGCGTGCCGCAAATGAAACGGACCGATGCCATGCCGAAACCGTGGCTATCGAGTGCCTGTTTGGCCGCTTCGATGATGTCGGGGTGGTCCGCCAGTCCTAGATAGTTGTTGGCGCAGAAATTCAGGACTTTTCGGCCGTCGGCAAGCTCGATTTCGGAGGATTGCGGGCTGGTAATAATCCGCTCGGATTTAAACAGGCCCTGATCACGAATTTGTTTGAGTTCTTCCGAATAAAGCGCAATTGCGGTCTGGGTCATAGGGGTTCATCGAGTTGAATGAGGCGAGGCCGACATTATCGGTCTTAATTTGTCGGGGTAAATCACATTTTTACGACTTTTTACCGGTTTTTTAGAGTAAATATACGGGCACGTATCTATATACATGACAAACACCGGTTAATATATCGTTAGCCGTGTTCTTGAGCGCTTGGAACCGCGGCCCTACCGATACATGGGTGCTTCCCGAGACCAAGTCATAAACCTAAAAAAAACAGGAGATCAACATGACGAACAAGCTTTCCCTGGCTCTAGCCGCTGCGTTGTTTGCGTTACCGACTTTTGCCTTTGCCCAAGACGCGGAAGAAACCGCTCCGGCTGCAGAAGAAGCTCCGACCGAAGAAAAAGCGGCAGACGAGAGTGAATCGAATCTGAGTTTCAATGCTGCCGTGGTGAGTGACTATGTGTTCCGCGGTATTTCGCAAACCGATTTCGATCCTGCATTGCAGGCCGGTGTTGACTACAGTTTTGGCGATTCCGGTTTTTACATCGGTGCCTGGGGCTCGAACGTCGATTACGGTTCAACCCTTGGCCATGATTTCGAGGCCGATCTTTACGTAGGCTACAACGTTGACCTGAGCGATGACTGGAATCTCGACCTTAACCTCACACGTTACAGTTATCTGGGCGGCAACGACGGCTTCGATATCAACTACAACGAATTCATCGGTGTCGTTACCTACAGCGAAATGGTGACCTTCACCGTTGGCTATACCAACAACTACGGCAACGCAGATGTCTCGCAGCTTTACCTGGCGGTTGGCGGTAGCTGGGACGTCGGCAACGGATTCAACCTGACTGCCGGTTTGGGCCATACCGATTTTGAAGGCGGCGGCAATTACAACGATTGGACTCTCGGCGTGAACCGTGATTTTGGTCCAATCAATATTGGCTTGAATTATTACGACACCAATATCGACGGCAAGACATCGGACCAGGTCGTACTTGGTTTTTCCGTCGGCGGTTGATTTGTTTCGTACATAAAAAAACGGGGCGAAAGCCCCGTTTTTTATTGCCTTGAAAAACGCTCAATTCCAGCTGCAAACCACTTTCCCGCATTGACCCGATTCCATCAGTTCGAAACCCTTCTGGAAATCGTCGATATGGATCTGGTGGGTTAACACTTTTTGCAATGGAAAGCCGGTGAGTACCATTTGCGTCATCTTGTACCAGGTCTCGTACATCTTGCGACCGTAGATGCCGTGCATGGTCAGGCCCTTGAAAATCACCTTGTCCCAATCAATGCCGGCGCCTTTCGGAAGAATGCCGAGCAAGGCCACCTTGCCGCCGTGATACATGCAATCGAGCATGTCGTTGAAAGCTTGCGGGTTGCCGCTCATTTCCAGCGCCACGTCGAAACCTTCCATATGCAAATCTTTCATCACGTCTTTCAATGATTGTTTCGATACATTGACGACTCGGGTTGCGCCCATGTCGGCGGCAAGCTTCAACCGGTAATCATTCACATCGGTCACCACCACATTGCGCGCGCCGATGTGTTTGCAAATGCCGGCAGCAATAATGCCGATCGGGCCCGCGCCGGTAATCAATACATCTTCGCCGATCACGTCAAATTCGAGTGCGCAGTGCGCGGCATTGCCGTAGGGGTCGAAGAAGGAAGCGAGTTCGGATGAAATGCCGTCGGGAATCGGCCACAGATTGGAAGCCGGCATCGCAATATATTCGGCAAATGCACCGGTGCGATTCACGCCGATGCCCACCGTATTGGGGCACAAGTGCTGGCGGCCCGCCCGGCAATTACGGCAATGGCCGCACACTGACGCGAAACTACGATCTCGACTATCGTGCGACC
>CAZPCE010000352.1:0-718 GCA_964584915.1 uncultured Arenimonas sp.
AAGAGGATGGCGAGCATGAAAGCGCACGACGACGACGTGGGTTATTACGAAAACATCGAGCCCGCCCACGGCGGCGCCGCGAAAAATGAGCAAACCGCTTATATGCAGGCTTTGGCTTATACTTTCCTGAAAGAAAAACTGTTCGTAAAATAAATGATCGGCGTTAACCTTCAAGACAACACCCGGGTATCCGGGTGTTGTTTCATAAAGACCAGGAGAATTCAGTGAAACCGTATTTACCGCTTTCCGTCGCCATTGGCGCCATGTTGATGTCCGGTTGCGGCAAGGGCCCGGGTGATCACGCCGGTGGCACCACCAGTACCGACCAGGCTGCCGCATCGCCGTTATTGACGCCACCGGTTGCCGCAAAAAAACCGTACGAGGTTGAAGGCCCGAACGGCATCAAGCGACAGGACGAGTATTACTGGCTGCGCGACGATACCCGCAAGAATCCGGAAATGCTGGACTATCTGAAAGCGGAAAACGCCTACGCCGACAGTTTGATGGCACCGCTGAAGGATTCGCAGGAAAAGATCTACCAGGAAATCATCGCGCGGGTAAAACAGGACGACAGTTCGGTGCCTTACTTCGAACGCGATTACTGGTACTACACGCGTTACGAACCGGGCAAGGATTATCCGATCTACGCGCGACGCAAAGGTACGATGCAGGCTGCCGAAGAAATCATGCTGGACGGCAACGCCATGGCCGAAGGAAA